>CBFIIS010000013.1:0-35450 GCA_965662715.1 Candidatus Poseidoniaceae archaeon
CTCTGATAATCACGGATGTGCAGACCTTCCAAATGGTCTCCAAGCAGTACCTTCCACGGAATTCATCGATGGGGAGTTTGTTTTAGGCGTCGTGGAAAATAATCAAGCGGAGTATGTCGCAGTTCCTGCAGATGCAGGACAAACACTCGAGCTCCAATTATTGCACGCAACACAAGATCTGTCAATCCATGTCTACTTCCAAACTGAAACTGAAGTACAATTGAATGGAAATTTGACTCAACCGACTGCCTTGCAAACAAATCTTCGACCAGATGCAGAGTTCTGGCATGCTGAATCCGAGGGCCGATTCATTCTCAAGATTGAAAGCGAATCGCCTCTCACTGCATATGCATTGAAGCAAGTGCTTCATGCACCAGCGTCATCATCACAAGTGGTGAACCTATCACAGCAACCGATCATCGATGGGCATCACCAAGCAGTGGTTATTGTGGAAACAACGGATACCGAATCGTTCAGTATCACTGCCCTTCATCGAAATGTCTCAGCCGAGGTTGAACAGTTGGTTGATGGGACGTGGCTATCGGGGAAGGAGTTTACATTCACAGTTGAGACAATGGAGAGGCTCTATCCATATCCAAACGCATCGGCGTACCGATTCACTCTCCAAGGCGAGCGCTTTGCGGTTGAGGTTGGCACAAGCCAGTTTGATGACCTTGGATCAAATCTCGAGGCACCGTCACAACGACCGAGTAGTCCGTTCATGAACAATGAGTCATGGCCAACCCTCCTAAGGGACACCGATCCCATTCAAGGTGAACTCACGCTTGCTATCCACGATACCGCAGACGTGTACAAATTGGAGATTACAGGATATGAAGATTCGATTCATCTGGTTCAAGTAAGTCTGGTTGGAGCCAATTTAGAAGTCCTACAAATCGACATGTGGGAACTTGACCAGACCACTTGGGAAACCATCGATACACGCAACGCTATTCGCGTGAATGGTAAGGTCCAAACAGCCTTGGAATTACCTCCAGGAACCCACTTTGTTCGTGTTTCACACAATGATGTGAGCAACGTAACCAATCACTCATGGGGCTCTCAAGTCAATTCAATACCTTACATGATCACTACGGCATCGCAAGTGATCGACGAGGGTTACGAACCTTACTTCCCACCCGATGAAAGCACTGTGAAATGGGGAGAAGTTGCTCGTTGGTTCATGGGATTATTGTTCTTAGCACCGTGCATTTATTTCGCAGTTTACTTTTCATCTCAGCGCAAACGAGCCTTAGAAATGTCAATGAAAACCGAGCAATTAGCCTGGTTCAAACAACAAATGGACACCGGTGAAGTCGAACCAAACACATTGCGCAAAACATTGGACAAATCATTGCAAGCAATCGCACAATTGGATTGGGCAACGGCATGCACAACATGGGGACCGACCGACGGTGAACATCGAACCGACGGGGTCGCTATGGCCGCATGGGTCCTTGACCAAAGGCTTGCAAAGAAGGAAAATACGTTTCCTGTCATGGTTGGAATTCATATCATTGAAGGCCAGTGGGAGTTGGCCGCATTGCGATTTGATGCGCCCGAAGGCGAGGCCTACACCATCGATCGAGTTGAACCACGATTCTTACACCGCGGTGAGGAGATTTTCCTCGACACAATGAGTGAAGGAAATGTCACGTTCTTGACCGTTGAGTTGAGCGGTTCGGCAAGCTCTGTCGACATAGAAATCAACGGTCGGTGTGATGGGGTCCCATCAGCGGCTCGAATGCCTCACTCGCTTGCCATGAACGCTCAAGAAGAAGAGTGATCAGGAACGGCGATCTTTTGCATCTTGCTTAATCCGATCAATCATATCAACCGGGGCAAGGTTTTCTCGAATCTCTTGAAGGGCTTTCTTGGTTTTCTTGTCCACTTTCTTCGGCATGTGGAGTTTCACCAATACGATAACATCTCCACGCCCACCTGATCGACGACCTGGGAGCCCTCTTTTTCGAATCTCAAGCGTCTCTCCCGATGTCGTGCCAGCTGGTACTTTGATTGTCAAATCCTTACCATCGAGGTGCTCGATGGTGACGGATGTACCAAGAACCAAATCCGCATAACCAAGCGGTAAGGACATGATGAGGTCGGGACCAGATCGTTCAAACCATGGATGCTCCTCAACCTCGATTTCAATGAAAAGATCACCTTGCTGACCGGTCCCTTGCGGTGCTGGAGCACCTCGACCACGCATTCGGAGCCTGGTTCCCTCTTCAGCACCTGCTGGTACCGAAAATCGTAGGGTTGTCGATTTCATGGTTTGACCCGAACCATCGCAAGGAGAACAAGTAGCAGCAGATGTTTGACCCGTTCCGTTGCACGTTGGGCACTCGCGTACGACATCTTGTACGAAGGGTCCAACTTGCTGACGCATGCGAACTCGTCCTTGACCATTACAATCACTGCATGATTCTGTCTGGCCGCCTTCTGCACCGGTTCCCTCACATGCCTCACACTGAGTTGGAAGTTCGAGTTCAATCTCCTCGGTGCTGCCATTGTAAATATCGAGCAGGCTTACGGTGTGAATGATTCGTATATCGTTGCCTCTACGACGGTTTGAACGCCCACCACCACCACCGAACATGCTTGAGAAAAAGTCACCTCCAAGGATATCTTCGAGGTTGATGTTGAACCCTCCACCCCCAAATCCACCAAATGGAGAGCCGGAAGGGCCGTTATGACCGAAACGATCGTACTGCGCTCGCTTTTCTGCATCAGAAAGAACAGCATATGCTTCTTGAATTTCTTTGAATTTATCTTCCGCATTTTCCTCAGTGCTTCGATCAGGATGATACTTTCGTGCCAAACTTCGAAACGCGTTCTTGAGGTCACGCTCACTCGCTGATTTTTCAACACCGAGCACATCGTAATAGTCACGCTTGTCAGACATCACCATCACCCAATAAACCGCCCTAACAGAGCACCTCTTTCAACTTCTCGTCTTGATTCAGCCTCAGAGGTCAAGGCCGCAGTGGGGGCAAAATCGTTCACCGATGGCGACTTGTTGACTGCAACCTTTGCAAATCGGCACCTTCGAGGGGCCCGGTTGCGCAATCGGTGCAGAGTTACGAATTGGCGTTGAGAGCATCGCCATATCTTCGATGCTGTTTCCTTGTGAAGGGCCTGTTGGTTGGTCCCATGCATACACTTTCTCGGCCTCCGTGGGTTCACTAGGTGTGTCTATTGCTTCGCCAGAAGCATTGACTGCGGAGTCGATGCCACCGCCATCACTCATTGAAGTCACCCTAAGTTTGGTCTCATCGTTGGATTGACTTTTCGTACGAATAGGTGCAACTGGTCGTTGAGCTGTGACGGGATCTGCTTGAGCCGCTGCAGAAAGGCGTGCTTGTTTTCTCAACGCCCTCTGCTCTGCGGCATCCCCTCGCCCAAAGAGGGTGCTAATTGAATCGAGAAGAGCGTCCATTGGAGAACTTTTTCGAACGGCTCCTATTGTTGATCCGACTGCCTGATCATCAAACGCTTCATCACCACTCATTCGCCTGTTGGCTTTCTGGATATGAGAGGCATCCATAAGCATGGTAACATCGACGCGGTCATCTTCCCCAAGGTTCATTTCAGGGGCCTCTGCATCGATGGTGCCTACTTGCCCTTTGAGTTTCATTTGTGACTCAGCAGAAAGTTCGGAACCAAGGATGGCATTGCTCTGCCAGACGCCTTCTTCTTCTGCCTGGTAGACTTTTTTCATCTCTTTCATCACTCTGGAACGATGATATTCGTGATCTTTGACCTGTGATGTACGTTTCAACAAAAACACACCCACTCCTAAGGCACCTCCATAGCAGACGTACATCAATATAGGTTCGACACGGAACATATCTCGTAGAGGCGTAACGGTCACATGAATCATGGCCATGACCAAAATTGGAAGCGCTGCAATGCCTTTGGAGACTGCACTACGCTCGCTTGCCATTGTTCTCCCCGATTTGTCTTTTTCAGTTCCCCTCAAGTATGTTGCCTAAGCATGCTTCGATTCACGCACGGTCACTTGGAGCCCTTCCACGTCGAAGAAAGCCATCAAGGAGGCCAACTGAGAAACTCACGTGGAGCATGAAAAGACACAACGGTACACCTAAGAGCATTGAAAGCCGACCGAATTTAACACTCATCCGGACGGCTTCAATAGCTAAGACACAGACATAGGCCATCGGTGGCAGCAGCCACCAATCCATGTGTGCAAAGGCAAGTGAAAGTGTGGTTAAAAGGCCCAACCAAGGTAAATACTCTCGTAAGCTGATCCTTTTGGGGTGCTTTATCACAGTCTTTGTTCGCCAAAATCCATACCTGTGCCCCATCTTTGACCACCGTAGCAAACCAGTGCGTTTGGTCATGTGAACCACAGTTTTAGGCGTCCTCCACAATGCATAACCATTGGCTGCAAGCCGCATAGAAAGGTCGCTATCTTGACTGGAGATGAAGGATTCATCCCAGCCCCCAACATCGACCAGAGCCCGTCGAGAATGCAGCACAAATGCTGGAATCTTGCAAGGTGCTGCTGTTGTAAATCGGTCAAATTGACCACCGCCACTTCCAATGGGGGAGCCGAGTGCACCCTCAACCCATGATTCAACTCGATCCAACTCACCTTTTCGTGGCAAAACTCGACTGCCGAGCGCTCCAAGTTCTTGATCTTCTATCGCTGAAATACGGCTCCACTCTTCGACCAGCACCTGGAGGTGATCAGGATTCACCGTGCTATGTCCGATCAATTCCAGAACATGTGTGATTGTACTTGGCATGAGTTCAAGCGCTTTATTGCGTCCCTGTGCGACGAATTTTCCTGGGTTTGAATGCAATTCGATTTTTGGTCCATTGGTTTGAGCAGAGCGAAGCATTGCTGCCTCGACAAGTTCAGTGGTGTTGTCGCTTGAGCCACCATCAAGAATGAAAATCATGTGATGGGTTGCGGGATAGGTTTGTTCGATCAATGAATCGAGGCATGCGGTGATGTATTCAGATTCATTCAATACGGGAATCACTGTAGCAATCATCGGTTGTTTTGTGGCCCCCATGTTGAATGGGTTTGACTGAAAGATATTCACCTCTTCGCTTCTCATCACCGAGAAAGGCATGTTCATGTGCATGAATCATCTCGGCGGGTTATGGACCAACCCCTTGTCAAGCTCAACGGGGTGAATGAAGGCATTGAGATTCACATCAAGACAGTCCTCCGGGGTGCAGACGACCCAAACAAGGTTGCCAATTCGATTCAAGCATTATTCCCCGAGTTCCCACTTCCAGACGAGGTTAAATCGCCTGAATTTGGAGCAGCAAGCAATCATATTTGGCAAGCTGATCAGGTACCGATGGGGCAATTTTTGACCATGCTTCACACTCAACGTATCTTGGATACCGCATTGGATGCTATGGGACGTCATTTCAATGGAGGCACAACCGTATTCCAAATTGCAAGGCAAGCAGCTTTGGCCTCGAAAGTAGCGTTCCCATTACCGGGAGAGACACCACTTGGTGGCGTGATTGAAGTGACATTGCGTTCTCCAAATTTGATCGATTGGTTGCACGCAGCAACATGGCACAAAGGCAGAGACAGGGTGCCACGCACCATCGATGATGAACGAGCCATGGCCGACGATGGTGAAGCAAGCACCTGGGTTTAGTCAATCAAATCCAAGTGTTTGATTTGCTTGACGACCTGATCATCAGATCCGGTGAATTTGATGGAGCCGCAGGACTCAGATGTATGCCACGCAACAGAATCATGAGAAGTCCAACGAACATCTGTTTCATAGGAGGGATGTTGGCCAATGAATGAGCATGACAAAATGTCGAGAGCAATGATCACATCATCCAATTCATGGTGCCATCTTCCAATTGAAGATCCAGTGGTGACAGACCAACCAAATTCTTCTTTGATTTCACGAACAATTGCCGCTTGCATTGATTCCCCTCGTTCCAGTTTGCCACCTGGAAATTCCCATGTGCCCGGATGGCGTTCATGTCCAGCTCGACGGGCGAGCAAGAATTTCCGATCCTCGGTGAAAAGAGACCCAACCACATGAACCACAGGCTTGAACACCATACGAGCGATAACATCCTCCACCACCTTCATGCTTTTTTCAATTGGATAGACTTCAGCAGGTGGTAGGTGTAAAAAGAGAATTGGAATGGATTTTTCTTTAGTGGCTTCGAGGCTTCGATACAATGTCTCATTGCACAAAAAAGCCCCAGCGTCGATGGAAATTTCAGCGTCAGTATCCCATGACTGAAACCAATGCTTTGTTGAGCAGGTGATTGGCAAATCGCCATCTCCTGAAATGGTCGATTCCGCCACTTGCCTCCCATCATTGTCGGGAATTCTCATCGAGAGCCGATCTTCAGCTATTGTTTCAATTCGAGGGACTGTGCATGAACCACACACGCCTAAGTGTAAGATTGCAGACCAAGACTCACCGTTTTCAATTCGTTTTGCAACCTTGAGCGACCCCGCCCGGTCGACAGAAAGTATGGACCGTTCAACATCGACAGGAAGTGATGGTCGAGACAGCGCGAAATCCTTCCACGGGTCTTCAACCAATATCCGTTCCTCAAATGCATCGACTACATCCTTTGAAACATTCACATTTGAGCCACCGAAGGGCTCGAAACCTGTGAGGAGTATGCGGACCACGGCCCTGCCTGTGCATGGAGGTTTTTCATCCCAATGCACCACAAGGAGGCGTCATCTTGACAAAGCCAACCACTCAGCATGGACCAAGAGGCGGGGGTGAGCAATTGGAAGAGATGGTTGTTCAGTTCCCTTCAGAAGAAAAAAGAGACCTCAGTGATCGCAGAGAAGTTCGGTTCATTCGAGAAGTTTGGCGTCAGATCACCTTCGGTGTAGGGGCATGGGGGACGCTCAGGCCGTTGGTAGCAGCGCTTCTTGCGGCGGTGCCATTCCTTTTCCTTGGCCAACATTTCACTCGGAAACATCGCCGCGGTTTCGATTGGTTTCTCTTGCAAATTCCTCTCGCATTGACGTTGGTCCTCTGGGCAGGACTCTATCTGTATTCAATTTACGATGCTTGGAGCGAAGCAACAAAAGTTGGTGCGAACACGGATTAAGGTCGCCAAAGTTGGTTTTCAGTAGGAATCGAGCCGTCAGCCATTCCTGAAAGGTCGTCAAGATCATCTTGATCGAATTCTGTCGGCAAATCACCTGAAAAGAATGAGCCAACAGAGCGGGAGTTGATGGCCCAATACATGACGGAGTCTTCATTGTTGGAGTGGCCTTTGTTCTCGCTGTCTTCGTGGTCTGCGGGCGATGTGTAGACCAGGTTGACAAGGCCCAATAGATGGCCAACTTCGTGAACCATGACGCTGTTCTCAACTTCTTCTGCAGACGGGCGATTAAACCATCCTGCTGAATCATCGACGCTTTCACCAAAAATAGCAATCGTTGAGGCATCGACTGCGACACCCAAAACATTGTCATCTTCGTAAGTGTTTGAAGGGAAAATCAATTGCCAGGTGAGCGTCGAGCCGTCGCGTGGTTCGCTTTCTTTCGCATCCCTGCTTTTGTCACGAACATCTTCTGCGGTCCACGTTCCTTGGTGATCGAAATCAGACAATGTGAATTTGACATCGATACCGTTCGGTTTGTCACAGACGGCTTCAAGGCGTTCAACCAACATATCGGTGCTCGAAGTCTCTGGTTTGTACCCATCCTCGTAATCAATTTCAATGACAAGTCGTGTGTACGAACTGTCGTCAAGACATGCAAGAGCAAGACCACCCGGCACCCCGTAATTTTCGAACAAATCATTCGCAGCATTTGTTGCGCTTGTGCATCCCGAAAGGGGGGCTAAGAGAAGGATAAGGAACAACACTCCTGCAGTTTTGAGCCTCGTCATGAATCCCCCTCCAACTCCATATTTTCAAACCCATGCATCACCAGTCTTCTGGTATTTCCAATGGGGAGAACAGTTGTCCTGGGCCCTTCGCACGGGCTAGTTGGGTCCTCGATAGGGCTTCCCAAGGGCGCAAGGCGAGCAAACCCTCAGCAAGGGTTGCTTCAATTTCGACAAGGGTGACTCTGATCAGGGTTGAAAGGATGTCCATTCGATCTTCATCAATAATCTTGAAGACTTTTTCAAGATCAAAAGTCGCACTCACATCACCAGAAGGGCCCTCTTCAATTGGCCATGGTGCCGTGATTCGATCGTTAAATGATTGACCTGTAGCCTCGATGTGCGCATCAAGTGATCTGGAGAGTCCGGCAATGTGTCGTCCGATTACAAGGCTCACCTCTATGAGAGGCATGTTCAACTGGTTGATCAAATTCACAACACGTTCTTGCATAGTCACCATGCCTTCAACAGCAGTGTCTGGTTCGTCCGACATTGAGAAAAGCCTCACTTCTTCATTGACTCTACGTACTGCCAACCAAAGTGGTTCCACTGATCTTGTGTCCAACCTTCAGGTAAGCCCGTCGGTGGTAGAGGTGGAGGAGCACGCTGGCCAGGTGCAGCTGGCGATGGAGCAGGGGCTGCCACTGGTGCAGGTGGTTGTTGGACCTCATTGCTGAACACTTCAGGCACCTCTTTCTTTGAATTCATCTCATCAACAACTGATTGGGTTTCATCAGTGATTCCTCCCTCAAGCCCCTCTGTACGAATTCTTCTGTTCATCACAAGCATCCACATAGCAAGTGATAACGAAAGCAGAGCCACGAGGTAAAGGACAATGGCAAAGGTGCTTTCAGAGGCCTGTTGAGCAAGGGCATCCCCGTCACGGACAGTTTCGCCCTTCACAATCAAAGGATCAACAGTGCGTCGGTCCATCTCGACTTCGTCGACAAGAACAACCAAACGGTACTCGACGCTTTGGCCTTGAGGCACATCGGCCACTGTACCAAGTTGAACTTCGGCGAATGCACCAGCTGAGGCAACGATATCGACTCGAACGACCTCGGCCCAGAAACCACCTTCGACGGCACGTTGGAGCACATAAGCAACTTCACCCTTACCACCCTGGTTCAGAACTGCAACATTGAGATTGACTGCCTCGCCTTCGACAGGTGAAGGATTGCTCCATGAAATCATAGTGTCCTCATGGCTGAGATCAAGCGATGGACCAAGCAAAGCCAATGGCCATGAAGCGATTGGTGTTAACAGAGAATTATCCGTGGTATCAAACGGATTGCCAGCATCATCAGAGCCCGAGACCCAGACATCAACCATATAGGAAGGGAGGAGCATGGTGGCACCTGCATCGGTCAGGTCAAGGTAGCCAGTCCAGAAAAATTGCTCACCGAATGGAGTGGTGTCAGGTAGAGGTACACTGCCACGCGAAATTTCAGCCTCTCCCGCTCTTACTCGGTAATGGAGCACTGCGGGTTCATCAAGATCGAACCCATAATCGTCGAGTGTTTCAAGCATGACAAGAAGGTCCCCTGCATCCCCAATCGAAAGCGGGTCCCCGGAGGAAACCTCATTGAGAGAGATGGCAGAAATGGTTGGACGCGAACTGTCAACCGCAAGGCGAACTCGGGGGATAATCGGTGTCTCGTCGAGTGCGATGCCAGGTAAATCATCGAGATCCAACCTCAAATCAAGGTGCCCCGAACGAACGGATGGGATTAAGAGATCCAAACTGAATTCGCCACCATCTCTGGTCGAGGTGCGCCATTGGAAATCGTAATCACCAAACACAACGTCAAATGCGCCCGCAGGAGCAGGCGTGTCGTCTTCTGAAAACAAAACTCGCCCAGTGACTCTCAAGGCTTGGCCTGCACCGATGAGGGTTTCACTGAATTCGTTATTGTAGTGGTTGGTACCATCACGGAGTTCAACTGCACGAATATGTCCATCCATTGTATCGAATCGGAAATCATTGTCCAGGCTCCATGCATCATTTCCAAGTCCTTCCTTCGCTTCGAAGCAAGGCGTAACTTCGCCCTCATTACAAGGTAAATCCGTCACCAATATCTTTGGAATGATTCGATTTTCCCCATTTGTATCAAACATTTCAGGGAAGGTCCATGTGAGTTGGAACCGGGCTAGAATCTTGATGATGCTGTTGTTGTTTTCATCGATTGACACCGAAGAATAGAGGTTCGAAACAGCCAGGTAGCCGGAACCTGCTTCCATGATGGCAGTTGGCATTCCGTCTTCATCTGCCATCAAGGAGATAAACAGTGAAGTGTCTTCATCCTCATAATCGCCCCCAAGAGCGAGCTGAACATATTGGATGTCTTGCCAACCGTTGCGGTCAGAAAGAACAATTTGAGCTGTGTATGGGACACCCGGATGCAACGGAGTTTTGTCATCGTGGCCCAGAATTGTCGAATTATCAAGATCTAATTCTGGTTCGAATTCGACACGGATTTTGTATGTACCCAAATCATTGTCCCAGTCAGGAACTGTTTCACCTGGGGCATAACCGCACGGAATTGTGGAGTCGGGGCACACTGGACCTTTGCCCATTGCGACTGCATTGTTTTGGGCATCTTTACCAGTGACATAGTACGAAACTCGTTCGCCGTGATCGAGCATCGAATCGTCAACGAGCCCTTGGAAAATATTGAGTCCACCTGCTTGTATTTCAGGTGAGGAGAGTGTTTTCATCTCATATTCATCTTCATTTGGCAAACCGTCAAAGTTGTAATCACTGCACCCGATTGCCTTGCTAGCTTTACAACCAATCCAATAGTGCAATGAAATTTGATTTGGTGGGTCGACCGAATCTTGAATGTGCACGCTCAAGGATTGGCCACCTGGCGCAGGTGGCCCGGCATGGCGTTCTTCTCCATCACCAGGAGTTGAAGAAAGGACAAGGGGTGAATTGCCATCAAGGATCAATCGTAGCGTGTTGTAGCCTGGGTTGGCATATGTGGAGCCATTTGGTAAATCAGTTGCAATGACATAGAAAATCATTCCACCCGGTTCGGATTCTAACGGTGCGGTGAATGTGATGTTGTATTCACCAAAGCCTGGGTTCTGTTCGACTGCGAGCACAACAGGCTCACCGATTGGATCGCCATCATAGGTGACGTTTTGTCCAATGATGGTCAGATTAAATTGTCCTGCGAGTGGTGAAAGTTGGGAGTTTTGGAAATGGATGCCGCCAGTGAAGGTCAGATTAAATCCACCACGTACCCAATCTTGGTTGAACAACTGACGACCTGTTTCTTCAAACACTTGAACGCCATCAAGCTGGATATCATTTTCAACAATGAGGTCCAGCGAACTGGTTTCCCACGCCGCAACAGCAAGGCCAAGGTCATCTTCGACCGAGATCAAGGCTTCAGTTCCAGCTTCATCGTCCCAAGTCCAATCGACTCGCATTGGCATTCGAATCGAAACTATATCGCCTGCATCGGTGGTCGAAGTGCAATTGGCTGCGTCGAAGTGAACCGCACCATCGCCGTTGCTGATGACGGTACAAACATCGCCACGTTCCCAGCTAAATGCTGGATTTTCACCATAGGAATTATTGAGCGCAATAAGCGCATCAGTGACGTAATCTACATCATCACCAGGAGCAACGCGCGTCACCAAGTTTCGATACACGCCATCAGGCGCAACTAGACCGCCCTCAAGGGATGCATCCACAGCACGAGTTTGCATCTTGTAAGCCACGTCGATGTTTGAGATTTTAACTCGTCCTGAACTTGCTGCTTTGATGGCAATTGGCACAATCACATCGCCGTCACCATTCTCTGGAACAGCGTCGTTGAAGGCTGCAATCAACGATGGTGCGAATTTGACATCAACGCCAACCTGAGAATCATCGCTTGCTTCAACTGCAGATTCGTTGAGGAAGAGAAGCGATTCCCACTCCCAAATCTGATCGTTACCGATATCGATTCGTGGTCGGTCAGGGTAGCCCTCTTCGTATTCCAACAGCATGGAATCAATGGTTGGGGTGTGGCTGGGGTCACTGGTTGACATGGTCACTGCGTAGCGAACTGTTGAACCTGCTTCATCAGCGGTGAAACTTACTTCTTGACCGTTGGTTGCCGGCAGCCAAGTGGTGCCGTTGTCGTTCGACACTTGTATTTGGAGCGTAGTGCCTGCTGGTTCAGTGGAGATCCACTGCGGACGAACTTTACCGACCTTCGTACCTGCTGTGAATGGGTCTGAAGTCCAGGATCCACTGGCGAGGTATGAAGTTGCCATTTCAACATCAACCCACCAAGAAACGGCGGTGGAACCAATCAGTTGTGCCTTCCAAACAAGTTCATTACCCGGATAAGCGAAGTGGATTGTTTCATTCGAAGTCACTGATTCCCAGTGGGTTCCATTATCAGCAGAAATCCAGTAATCCACACGGTCGCCAGTTGATGCAGCAGACCAATATGTCTGCATATTAGCAGCCACAATTTCTTCCCCTGAAGTTGTCACTGGGCCGTACCATGTGGTCGTACCTGGCGCAGGTGTGGTTTTGTATTGCCAACCGGTCCCATATTCGCGATAATACAGCGTGGATGAGGACCAGGTCGAATAGCCACAATCAACGGTGACAAATCGGTTGCCATCGAATTGGAGGCCATAGCCAAGGGCGGAGAGAAGACGAGTGCCTATTTGTGGAACCAGTGAGGAGGAGGAACCGGAAATCGCCCATGCTTCAAGTTGATCTTTGTCCTGACTCGTACTTCCTTTTTGGCATCGCATGAAAAAGGTCGTCGAATTCACCTCTAATCCACGAACTTGTTGCCCTGTCTTTCCACATTCAAATGAGGTGCCAGATGAAGATGAATACGAGTACATGTTGGAACCGCGTTGATATTGACCATCACCTGCTGTTGAAAATGTGTATGGCACGATACGGCGTTGGGTATTATGAACAATCCAAACTTCTTCGGTCGAGCGATCATAAGCAATCGCAGTATAATCCGAGTATTGTGGTGAGACATCATAGGTGTCTAAACAGGTCCAAGTGTCGTCTCTTGAGATATCCATCTCAACCACACGATGGTATTGAGACGGCGCAGTTGAACTGTAATGGTATCGATAACCAGAGAGAATAGCAAACATACGTTCATCATCGGTCACGGTCCAATCACGGAAGCCATACGAGCCATAGTATGTGCTTGGGTGGAGGAAATTAATATTGCAATCAGCTTCATCAAGATGAATGGTCGATTCGCGTGTGAGATTGTTTGGGTACAATCGTTGAACAATGTTATTGAAATTTGAGGTGCTCCATGTGGACATGAACAGCCAATCATGATGCTTGAGGACTGCACCTTGAGATTGCTTGACAAGGCTGGTTGATGTTTTGAGGTTTTGTTGAGAGAACCTATTTTCTGTTGCGTTTGAAGTGTGAGGTTGTCGTAGTGCATACGATCCGTTATCCAACCAGGCATCGGAATTTGGATCTGAAACCTCATCATAGCCATGGGGGAAGAATGATTCGCTGATGTTAGAAAACGCCAAACTCAAATCACCAGACCTCGCATCAACTGAAGATGAAAGTCCGGCAATCCAATCCGAACGGTCATCGTCTATGATTTGTGACCAACCTGTGGCGGATGCCCCTGAAAGGGTCATGCTCACATCCGTGATCTTGGCACCGCGTGGCAAAGCAACTTCTGCACCGGCATCAGCGTTACCACCTTGGTATAGAGCTACATATTCAGTGGAACCATCGGCGAATTCGTACACGTGACGGGCAACGCCGGAGGCATCACTTGGCTGGACCAAAACATCCGCAAAAGGCGACATTGGAGACAAGACCATGATGGTAAAGAGCAAGAACATCACGCCGCGGCCGGCAGGAGTATTGTTATGCATAACGCGTCCCATGATTGAGCACATGGGCTTGAGGTTTTAGACAATACGCAGTCATGTCACAAAAGTAGCATCAGCCAGTCTGACGAGAATCATACCGAATCGGTGAAGAATCGCCACGAATACCATCTTCTTCGTCATCATGAACTTCAAACCAATCAACCATCCAGTCACCGTCTGTATCCCAATTGGTTGGGTCGGTGCCTTCGGCGATGTGATCATTGTCGAAGTCAAGTAAATACCAGCCATATTCGTGTTCTCCAACAGCACGAACGGGTGCTGAGAATGGGGAGCCTTCGTAGTAGATCTCCCAAGCATCTGTCCAGTTGCCGGCAAGATGAACTTCATCATCCCCGGCATCCAAAACCAAGAAATTGGTATCTTTGTCATCGACAATGTATGCAAATCGAATGTCATTGGAAAAGGACTGATCCATCTTTAGGTAGTTCTCCGTACTTGCGCCGTTTTCATCCAGACCTAACATGGCAGCTCTAAACTGCCACCACTCGAGAACAATCTCACCGTCATAGATGAGTCCACTCAAGCGTACAGCGTTCGGTGAGGCGTAATCAGAATCGGTAATGGCGTAGAATTCCTGGAAGTTGGTATAGGGTTCGTACACACAACCCGCTCCAGTGCAATCCCAATTACCATCTTGGTCGGGGTCAAGGTTTGCATCAAGAGGATCTGCAGGATTCAACGTGAACCATGTGAACGTCAAATCAGGGCGACTTAGTGTGCCGCCTGAGCCTTGTTGAGACAATGGTAAACAGGAATTCGTGTCAGTGTCACACTCACCACCGGTTGCTGCGTCAATCCATACGACCTGAATTCTGAGGAATGAACTGAAATTATCGTTTGATTCATTCCACGCTTTAGCATATTCATACCAATCGGGAATCATGTCACCATCGGTGTCGTTGTCGCTTGGATTTATTCCGTACTTGAACACCTCACGGCCATCCGATAAATTGTAATCACGGTCGTGTGCAACAACTGCACCATTCACCACTGTCGTGGTGTAGGAGATGCTATCCTCATCAGTATCATTCATATCGGGCCGAGTTTGGTTATCCCATTCCATCCAGTTCGTGAACGGAAGATCACCAAGACCTGGTTGAATGATGTTTGGTGATGGCGTGAACACTCTTCCAGACCATGTGCCTTGATCGGCCGGAATATCGAACGCAGTACGTCCATACCAACCATCTCGGTCGCCATCGTAGTCCACATCCCAAGGATTGATTGGATTCGATGCCCAGTGGTTTGTGGTAGTGGGGTCATCCATTCCATACACAGCATAGCAATATTCCCAACCATCAGAGATACCATCGCTATCAGAGTCATCGCTTGTTGGATCTGCTACTCCGAGCAATGTTCGGTTGAAATTATCGAAATTGTTCTCGTTGATTTTTTCCATACGGTCTGCGCTTGATGTTGACTTTTGGATAAAGTCATTGTAGAGCGCATCTTTAGCTTGAACCAAACTCATACCGGTTTCTTCCATGTAGGCATTCATCGCATCTTCACCAAAGTCGATGATGCCTAACGCTGCTGGAACTGATGATCGTTCGAGGTATTTACCCCATGTACGAGATTCCCATTCTCTTAAATTGCTAAACGTTTCATTTTCGGTGATTGCTCCATCACCATTGCAATCAAAACTGTCCCCGTCTGTATCTAGGTTCACGTCATTATCAATCAGTGGATTCATACTCCATCGATTTTGATCGAGATTCCAATCCGTAAACCAATACTCAAATCCATCGTACATGCCATCACCATCAGTATCAGGATTGGTCGGATCGGTCATTCCAAGAAGAATAGAGATGATGGCGTTTGGTGGCTCACCTTGTTGCCATCCATTGAAATCTGTGAGCAAACGCTTGCCTCGTGTTTCCTTGGTGATGAGTATGTTGAATACACGCTGTGCTTTTTCGGTTGATTGTTGTGCATCACCATCAATGTGCAGAAGAGGCGCATCGTTTGGATGGTCAATGCCGTTTTCAGGGTTGGAAGTTGCGAGAGCAAATTCTTGTGCATCGATCAAACCGTCTTCATCCCCATCGAAATCACCGTCACCGGCCACAAGCGGGTTGAGGGTCCAAGTCTCAGCTGACAGATTCCACGCAGTAAAGAGATGTTCAATTCCATCAAGCATGCCGTCGCCATCGGTGTCGACGTTGTTCGGATCCGAAGTCCAGCCGCTGATGTTAATTTGCTCTTGAGTGATGAATGAACCAAAGGATTCGGTCGTGGAGATGCTCGGCCATTGCTGTAAAGCAAACGATGAGCCAACGGTGGTGACAAACCACTGAGGCGAAGAGCGATTTTGGTTGGTCTCGCTGTATTCTGGTGCGATGGCGTTGTACTCCTCCCAGTTGGCCATTCCATCTTCGTCCGCATCTTGCCATCGGTCACTGGCATCGAGTGGATTGAGGGTCCAAGCATCATCGAGGATGGCCCAACGAGCAAACCAAATTTCCCAACCGTCTGGCATCCCATCATCATCAGTATCAGCATTGAATGGATTTGCGGCGCCCACGCTGGTCACAGGCTGTGTCGCTGTGACAGCACCGGATGCTCGCTCTCCAAACGTGGCTTCAGGCATCCCATAATCGTCAACGTCGTTGAAGAGGTCAGTCGTGAATCCATCTGGAAGAGGGAGGCCAGACACCGTTGTGTTCGAGGTAAACAAGTCAGAGCGAATGTGGAATTCGAGCCAGTTAACAAAAGCCTCGTTTTGGTCGAGGATGCCATCGTGGTTGATGTCATACCCGTCACCATCAGGATTTTCAAACAAGTCGGAACCATTCAGGGGATTGACGCCAACTCTTGACGGGTCCCAGTCACAAGCACCGTTCGATTCCCATCCATCAGGTAAGGAGTCTCCATCTGAATCGATGTTGTTTGGATCTGCAGTCGACCATGTTGCTGCGGATTCTGCGGATTCGCCATGGCTCTCAAACAGAAGACCTTCCATTGCGGCTCCTTTGACAAGGGACCATTGATACTCACACAAATTGGCAAGACCGTCTTGGTCAGCATCCCAATTTGCGTCCTCAGCACGATTTGGATCGAGGGACCAATTGTTTCCACCTGTGAAGGTGGAACCAACCCACCTGCGGTGAGTGATTTCCCATCCATCGGGCATGCCGTCGCCATCAGAGTCAAAATTTGTAGGGTCGGTGCCTACATCTGTAGATGAAAGACCAAGGTATGTGGCGTTTGCAGCCATTCCAGCAGCATCATCACAAACGTATTCCAATTGAACAGTGTAGTGGCACCACAGGTTGCTGGTTGTGTAGAAGAAACCGAAGTATTCCTCACCATCACCAAGACCATCGCCGTCCGTGTCGCCCTCTTTTGGATTCGTGGAGTTGTAGCCAAGGGGCGTGGTTTCGACGTAGCGGAACTCATCGAGGTTGGTCCAAAGCCGTTCGAGGAAACCATCGGGTGTTTGGTCAAGGTCCAATCCATCGCCATCCATGTCAAGCAACGCATCCCATGGATCTGTTGGATCAAGTCCGTTCGCAACCTCCCAACCGTCAGGCATGCCATCATTATCAGAATCATTTGCACCTGGATTCATCAGTTCCAAATTAGCATAATGACCGGGAGCAGACCCAGCTAAGATGGTGATGTTTCCGTCCACATTGACCCAGTTAAGCGTGTTCAGTTCACCGTAAATTGGTTCTTGGTTTTGTAAACCATAGACTGCAGTATAGTCACCTGAGATCGCCCAAAGGCCACGTTGCGAACCGATAAGCAATTCATCACCCGTTGGGAAGATGGAGTGGATATTGTTGAGGTCACGAATGTATTGGCCTTCGATGCCAGGGTGTTCAAGCAATCCGCTGTGCGAGATACTGGCATCGAGGAGGTTCATTCGATGGAGACCCGACGGCGTCCCAAACCACAACACTTGGGCGTTGTTTGGGTTTGGTCCATCAAGGACCAATGTTCGCACCTCGGCAGGATTTGCTACCATGCCAAGGGAAAGTGAACGAAGTTCATCGATACTCGTCGGAATTGGGGTTGTTTCTGTTGTGTAGTAGAAGCGCCATGACGGAGTGAATTCATCACGCACTGTAGCCGTTTCGGCCATGATGAGACCCCTGTCAGTACCAACAAAGAGCATTTTTCCGCCACCACCTGCTGCACCATGAGCAATCGAAGTCACACTTGAGTTTGATTCACTGAGTGCAGTGGATAGGGAAGAAGAGATGTCGTAACTTTGGACGATTGATCCCGCTGAATTGATCTCGATGATGGAGCCAGCACCTGCATCGCCCAAAGCAATCAACTGCTGGTTCTGACCTTCGATATCGAGTGCTTCCAAAGCGTTGAGGCCATCCCCCATTTGCCACGACCATGTTTCTAATGCGGCAAATGAACCATCTGCTTGCAGTGGTGCTACGGCCATACCGATGCTCGTACCCAGTGCCAATGCATAGGCATCATCGCCACTTTTCAGAAGGAAGGAATCTCTCAATTCAACACCCTGGGGCATCCATTGGTCCACGCTTGTTTCTGCGTTCATATCCATGAAGGTCAGTCCATATCGGGTGGAGACATAGACGTTGGTCCCGTCGGTTTCTATATCACGTAAATCATAGTGTAAGACACTCACTTCATCCGGAGATGCCGTGAATGTGAGTGGAATCATGTTTGATGTTCCTTCTCCATCGCCATAGGCAACTGATTTCAGCCCTGCAATGACCGAGTTGCCATCATCCTCGTGGACCAAGTACTCTTCCAGGGTGGACAAAGCTTCGCCGAGCTTAATCGCAGTTAATGTCCGACTCACATCCGGTGAAACGCCACCATCCCTGTTTGCATCCCAGCCGTCATTATCATGATCGATTAGAGCATTTGTTCGATTGAGTGGGTCAAGACCGAAATGAACCTCCCATCCATCGGGAATACCGTCACCAAAGGAAGGGAACAAACGACGAATTGAGAATCCATCCCAATGGTATCGATCCGAATCATCGAGCAGTGGATCGGTGCCCAACCATAGGTCTTCATCGATGACATTGGTCGCATTGGTCGTACAGGCAGCGAGAAGATTTTGGAAGGTAGCGTTCGCACCGGTTGGAATGAAAGGCCAATTGAGGAGGACTGAACCTTCGGGCAAGGATGCTGAACACCAAAGGCCATCCAATTCAGTGGTGTGATTGGCAGAAGCACCTTGGATGTATTCTTCAGGCGAGGTGAATCTCTCGGTGACAGATAAGACGCCATCACGATTCACATCAAAGCCATCTTCATCAGGATCGTCTGTCAAATCACTCGCATTGAGTGGGTCGAATGATGGGCACACATATCGTAGAGTGAAAATGTCGAATCCACCAGTCCTATGGCACATGTAGGCCTCATAACCATCCGGCATCCCATCACCATCGGTGTCCGACAAACGAGGGTCGAGATAACTGCGTTCTCCAGATTCATCAACCGTACCTGTCAAACCTCTGGGGAAACCGGATGCCGTACAATTCGCCGGATAAGGCCAACAATATTCTTCGGTTGCGTTAAGGCCATCCCGGTCATTATCGACATATGCATCAGATGCATCTTCTTTGTTCATCCCCGGCATGTAGATGTCGCGCCCATCAACGGTTGTCCAATTCATCCATTCTTCGAAGAGATTTTCATGGACATCAGGGATTTTATCACCATCGGTATCCGTAGACGGTGGTTTCTCTCCCTCTGTCGTCTTCGGGTGAACACTTGAAACCGACGAAATCGCAGGGAATTGCGACATAAAGAGCAGGCTCGCAATCACTGCAAGCGTTGTGAGAAGGGTGGTTAGGCTTCGTCGCATTGTATCACCGGAGTGCAAGCCATAGGCTTCGCTGACCTTCAAGCCTAAATCGACACTTATGAGGATGATGGAGCGATGTTCGTACATATCAGACTTCAAAGTGTAAAGTTGGCGCACGGTTGGACGGATGAACTGTTTTCTCGCAGACCCGAATCCGTTGAAAAAAGGGCGCTTCGCATAACAATTGAATCGCTTTGTTCAAAGTCCCGCCGCGATGCGCATGCTATGTTCACCATGCCAATGAGCATCACTCACCTTGGAACTGGCAGTCGCGGCAACGCGACCCTGCTGGAAACTGAGGGGGCTAAAGTCCTCATTGATCAGGGATTCAGTGGAGCACAACTGCAAAAACGGTTGAATCGTTTAGGGATTGAACCGACAGAAATTGATTGCATCTTCATCAGCCATCACCATGGCGATCATGGCGGAGGTGCATGCATTGCTCAGAAACGTTGGGGTTTGCATATTTTAGCAAATGAACGTACGGCACAAGAACTTGGTTTGGATCCAAAACTGACATCATATTTTGGGGCACTTGATATGGTCAGAGTTGGTGAGGATTTGGCGGTCTTGCCCGTACCAGTCCCACATTCAGGGTCGGACAATGTGGCCTTCGTAGCGAGCCATGCAGGTGAACGCGCTGCAATCATTACCGATCTCGGATCGTGGACCGATGAATTGGTCACGCATGTGCGGGGTTGTGAACACATAGCAATTGAAGCGAATTATGACCATGACCGATTAATGAACGGGCCCTATCCCTACTCACTCAAGGATCGAATTAGTGGAAGAGGTGGTCACTTGTCGAATGATCAAACTGGTCAATTCCTCGCACAAGTGTGCACTCCAGCAACTCGAAGCATCAGCCTCACTCACTTATCTGAAAAGAACAACCGTCCACATCTTGCAGAATCGACCGTACTCTACCATATCGACGAGGTGTTCACAGGTGACATCACAATATCCCTGCAAGATGGCCCAGAGTACACGCACTACATTGGAAAGGATGACGGAATTGAAACATCAGCATCCAACGATTCCCTCGAGGCCTAACCCTTAATTTTGGCTCGTTCAGGAGCGCTTGAAGGTGAAGGGCTAAATGGTACCGAGCCTTGTCTCGTTCGTGAACAGTCAAGCCTGCTACCCATCTCGTCCCGCCATGCGCAGGGATGATCGAGCGGTTAGCGAAGTGCTTGGCGTCGTTATGCTGTTGGCCATGGTCATCACGATCATGGGTGGGGTATGGATTTTCTTGAACCCGTACCTCACTGATTTTGAGGACAATACCAATTGGAACAGTGCTGTTGGAATTTCCGAGCGTTTCCAAGACAGAATCGATGTTGCAGGTGCTGCACCTGAAGGGACGGGAATTCGACATACATTGGCATTGCAATCGACCTTTATCCGACCTATTGACAAGGTTGAGACATGGACGGTGGCAGCAGATTTAGTCCCCAATGAACACATCACAATCGAACATCTAAACCTGACAGCCTTGAGTGTCCAAGCCGTCAATGAAACAGCTCGCTCCATCACGATTGAAACTCCCTACGGCATCGAAAGTTCATCATTCGACGGGACCCATGAGGAAGTAATAGTTCGCCACAATTCTTCTCGAGACCATTGGATGATGGTAACCGTACTCGATGAGGACGCAACACCACTTCACCGAAGCCTCAGTTACGCTCTTTCGGGCATTCAAATCACAACCTCACTCGGCCAAGGAGAACACGAATTGGCGTTGATGAACAATGCAAGAGTCGAACATTTTCCAAATGAACCATGGGCGGTTACCTCATACCCAAGTATGAGTCTAGATCAGCTCGTGGATGGAGAATACAGACTCTCTATGCTTCTTTCAGACGTCACAATCAATGGATCATTGGGCACTGGAAATAGCATTGGTATGAACATGATTTCACTCGGTCCAATGACACTTTTCAGCGGGGAAGCATACAACGTACGATTCACCGTTCTCAATGAACTCAATGACCTCATTACCCCGCAGTACCACGACAAATGGCTCGACGAGTACAACCTCAATCGAGCCTCTGGGACACTGGATAGTTTCGTAGGCTACGGCCCATACGAGCGCGCCAGTGGTGCCGATGGATTCACCGTCGACACACATGGCATCCAGTTGTTCCTCGAAGTGGATGTTCAACGGGTGGAGGTGAGTCGATGAGGTCGACACTCAAGAGAGACGAGGAGGCCGTTTCAGCAGCCGTGGCCACGGTACTGATGTTTGGTGGCGTCTTGTCCATCATCGGCTTGATGATGGTTTCAATGATTCCTGTGATCGAAGAATTGGAAGGGTCTGTAGAGCGCCACGACATGTCTTCTCAAATGTCACTGCTCGCGCACCAAACGTCCGCATTGAGTGAGAAAGGTATGCCTGGCGATTCGACTTCGATCGAATTGATTCCTGTTGATGGAAGCCTTGAATGGCAACATTTGCAGAGTGGAATGTGGTACGCAGCAACCTGGCACGAAGACATGTCGTTCAGAATGCGAGGCGCTCTCAATTTCGATAATGAATTGGAAGTACGACATCCGGAATCTGCAAACACCGCTCTTTGCATCGATGACCTCCGCCTTGGTCCTGCAAACCCCTTCTATTACACCATACCAGACTGGGCCGAAAGGGTACTGTTCACAGTCGCACCTGGACTGGCAATTCCACTTGGTCCAGTGGATGTTGACCTCATCGAAGGTGATGAAGTAAGCGACAACATCCAACTGCGAGTCGATGGCATGCATGAAATCGATGCTACAAATTACCAATTGTTCACCCTCGCTTCAAGTCATGAACTCAATGTGCTTGTGGAACGGGGCAACGGGGGCAGTACAATGGTGACTCCCAATGATGAGAGCCCGATCGATAACACCGGGCGCTCGTGGTCAGTACCACTGCCTGCTGGCACCAATCGATTGCACCTCATCAGCGAAGAAGCAAATCAAATCGAATTGAATGATGGTGCATCGACAACGACATACTACGCACTCCCTAGTGGTCAAAACCAAGTTGGAGTCGCCTTCACACACACCATCGTGCAGCAAACTGCAGGTGTCGTTCACATTTCATCAAGTGCTGCCTCAAGACTCATCGTTCAGACCTCATTAGAGAGCGACCAGGGCATAACACCGATTCCGAGCAAGGATGGCCAATTCCTCGGCCATGCCTTTATGGCACCATCCCTTGAAGGAGAAATGGTCTTTACAAATCCGGGAACAACATCGGTCACAGTAACATGGCGCGGTGGAGGTATTTCTGTTGCCCCCAATCAGAGTCTTGGATTTAATTGGCCACCTGCAGGATCAAACGGGGCGCCGGTTGTTGAAGCCGAAGGTGATGTGTTCATGACATGGCGATCAGCAACATCGGGACAGGGTGCAAACACATCTGGAATGTTTGTTCTTGCTGCAGACGACACTGGTGCTCGGACTGGCCAACATCATACCTTCCACATCGATGAATCAACCGAATCCCAGTCGGTTCAAATCATGCGTGCGGGACAAATTGTTGAATACAACCTTACTGGTGCCAGCCAAGCAAACGGCACGATGTTTGATGACGACGGTATGACCTTGCTAAATTTGAGCACAGGTACATCCACACTTTTGGTGACTGAAGGGCACACTTTACGAGCCACCAGAATCAGTGGCGAACATGGACTTCAGCACATTCAACACGATGGGGAAGAACGATGCATGGGCATTGGCGTTGAAGCAAGTGGTTGGATTGCTGTGTCGCTTCCATGGACGACGATGGGTGGCCGAGGAGAAATTGATGTCAAGAACGCTTGGCAAACTGGCGCACACCCCTCAAGCATGCAAATCACCCTCATCGGAGGAAATGGACAGTCGACCCACGCTACAATTGGAACGGTTTGGGGATTCCATCTATCGAGACTAGCCTACGGTTTTTCATCATCAATCATGGGCATGGAAGTCGCCTATTCGGGTGGAGCAGTGCTGACAAACCATCCAGAGTTCGAAGCCTTTGTTGTCGTCCCACCAAGTGATCGAGGTGGCCCAGGTCCTAGGTTTGCCGCAACTGTTCCTGCCCTTCACCCAACCGCTGACAGCACCACTGGAGCAGGAGCGATGCATCTTGACATCGAGCTCGTCGATCGCTCATCACTCGCTTCAACAATCGCCTATGAAATTCGACGTGGGTGGTCAGAACCTTACGGTACTGCCATTGCAACTGCATCTGCAGATGGACTGGAAGCAAGTGAAGATTGGACCATTTATCCTGGCCGTATTGACCTCTTGACTGATTATGTCGGATGGGTTCCTGACCCAAGTTATGGGACCAGTGAGGCCGTTTGGCACACCAACGGAGAACCGATTCAATTCACCTTACAGATGTCATCGCTTGACGTCCATATGACGGAGGCGATTTCATGAAGCAAACCTCACTACGTCGTGACACCTCTGCTGCTGCAACTGAACTTGGATACATTTTCACATTCCTCCTTGGAGTGATGTTGTTGACCATGTTTAGTTTGTGGGCTTGGGACATTGAGACCGCAACTCGAGAACGCTGGAATGAAAATGCAATTCAAGCAAATATGGATGACTTGGCTGCTGCGGTAGAGCGAGCAGATGAAGCGAGTCGAATGGGTTCAATCGATTATGCTGAAAAAGTCGAATGGCGACCGACGGAAGCGGATGAATCAAGGTTCACTCTGGTCCTCACCGATACAAACATCGAACTGATTCACGATGGAGGTGATTTGGATACAAACATATCCATTTCTGGCACTGGCGCTGGAACACATGAAGGTACACTCACCCTTGCTGGTATTGACAGTATTTGGGTGGTCCACTACGATGGCGTGACCTCAATTGAGTACGATCGTCCCCAACATGAATGAATTCAGCGGCCCATGACTGCTGCATGGACTTGAGCCTGCACTTCCTTCATTCGAGATTTAGCACCCAATTCCCGGAAAACTGCCAGTGCACGTTGCAGGTATTCCATTCGACGGGGTTTGTCGGGTGCAACACCACCAAGGCGGGAAAGTAATTCACCGATTTGCATCCGGAGGTCATTGGCCTCAGCGATGACGAGTGCTTCACGGTAATGCTCCATAGCATCCTCTGCTCGTCCTGCATCTTGTAGAACTTCACCCAACAAAATTGTAATTTCGACCAGCGAAAGTAAGTCGCCCGCCTCACTCATTGTTTCAAGCGCCGTAGAATAATGATGTGATGCTACATCTGCATCACCAACCTTTGCATAATAACGGCCAAGGACAGCTTGTGCACGCGCATGAAGAACTGGATCACCATCACCGTCAGTCCGCTCGAAAGCTTCCAAGGCATGATCGCGTGCGCGATCAATTTCACCAAGATCAAGGAATGAGCGTGCAAGAATTAATTGGGAACCAATCAAATCAGTGCCGTCTGATTCCTTCAAAATGGCTTCAACCTCGCCATAGGCTTCGAGAGCTTTGACTCGATCGTTTTTACGACGTAAGAGGTAACCCATGTTGTTGTATGAGCGAGCGGCACCTTTTGCATCTTCAAGTTCAATGAATTTCTCAAGAGCGTCGCGGTGCATACTCAACGCCTTGTCTGCATTGCCTTGTTTGAGAGAAATGTCAGCGAGGGCTGCAAGAATTTCTGCCTCTACAAGGGTAGATTTGGACGCAGAAGCAAGGTCCTGTGCTTGCTTGAACACTTCTTCAGCTTCAGAGAATTTTCCGAGAAGCACCAAGACCTCACCTTGCAATTGCGAGACGCGCATATAGACCCCTGAATCGATATCGGAGCCATCGATATTCTCCATAAGTGGAAGAAGTTCCATGTGACCCTGTGCTACAAGGTTACGTCCTTCACCAGCAATGAGTTTAGATGCAGATTCGTGATCATCAGAACGAATCAAATGGTGAATGTGTTCGATGGTCAAATCGGCGTTTTTTGGCTGTTTAGCATACCATGCACAGCATTTCGAGTGGAAGGATTTTCGAGTTGCTTCGTCTAAACTTCGAAGTAAAAATTCACGGATCAAATCGTGAACATCGTAGGTCTCGGTATCTGCTTGCCTTGCAAGACCTTGTTCCACAAGCGAATCCAATTCATCAGTATCAAGGTCCTGTTCTGCAAGTGCAGCAAGTTCGACAGGCTCCCTGTAGATGGCTAACGCAGACAGTACTCGTTTCTGTTCAGCACTAAGTTTGGAAAAGATTTCAACGGTGACATAATTCTCCAGAGTTTCGTGGAAAGCGCCTGCGGATGCACCACGATTGATGAGTTCAAGAACGAGTGGGTGGCCTCGAGATAATCCGTGAATGTGGAGCCATTGCTCCTCGGCAAGTTCATCGAAACTGCTGAGCAATTTTCGTCCAGCATCTGAATCCAGTCCATCAAGAGGGAGAACAAGACTTGCAATTCGACCCTCTGCATCCTTTGTCGGTACGACTGGCTTGAAGGATCTGGAAAACAATACGAGTGCAATTTCTTCTTCACTCCCCAAGAGTGCTAACGACATAGCTTGAAATGTTTGGTGAAGGGTTACATCCGCAACCTTGTGGAAGTCGTCAATGACAATCAGTGAGGGAGTGCCCTCGAGTGCATCGACAAGAAGCCGAGCGGCATCCGCTGGCTGCGGGACTGGCGTTGCGGCAAGATAGTCTGCGAAAGTTGAATTGCCAATGTTGGCTAACCAATCTGCAACTGATTCGAAGAAGGAACGAGAGCCTTCCCAGTCTTGACAACGATGATAGAGTAAATTCCGGCGATGCATGAATCGCTCAATCAGTTTCGATGCAACCGTTGTTTTACCGATGCCTGCAATGCCCGGAATCAAGAGCGTCGTCGCTCGTGCTTCGATCAGGTTTGCCATGTTGTCAAGTTCTTTTTCACGACCGTAGAAGTGACGTAGACGCGGAAGGTCACCCAACGAAGTGACCAATTGTTTTTCCACATGCTTTGACAAGTCACGTTCAATGAGATCAGCAGAAAGGGAGCGAGCGTCCAAAACACAATTGTCATCCATGTATCGAATGATGTCGACTGGTCGCATCGAAAAAGGGAGTTTTTCGTTCACATCACCTAGGGTGGATTGAATCGTTTGTCCGTCCTCAAGAATTGCTCGAAGTGGGAAGGAGCGAAGCCTTCGCCATGTCTCATCACTGAGGTTCATTCCCGGATCGGTGAGAAAGTAGGCTTTTCGCTTCCTTGAAACCCCCTTGACGTGGGCCTGACGTTCCACGAGAAGCCCTTGATCTTTCAATCCAGCAATAGCTCTTGGAACATTTGAGCGAGCGATGGCAACAGCGTTTGCTATACCCATTTGTGAGAGGGCAAATGGAACCTCGACGCTGTTCTTGAAGTCGGTGTAGTCGAGAAGGTGCAAGAGAATTCTTTCTTGAACACCAGGTTTAGGATGAACAGCCATGCTATCTCTCCTTCTCTTATCCCCTTCAATACTTACGGCTCGTTGACCGAAAGTTGCTCACTGACCCGGCTTGTAATTTGGATCTGGAACCCAACTGTTGCTGGTTTCGTCCCACAACCATCCAGGGTGAGTTGATGCGGCAGGTGCCGCGGCGGGGGCCGTGGTGGCGACAGGATCAACTGTTTGGGTGATTGGGACTGGCTCTTGCTTTGCCTTGGCCCAAGCATAAGGGTCTTCTTCAGCAGGAGCATTTTGTGCCTCCATGCCCTCTTCTTCATCAAATTCTTCGTATTCGACTTGGAAGAAGAATGCACCAGCACCGAGCAACACGATGACGGCAATGACTGCAGCGATAATGAACATCAAATTTCCACCGCTGGATTCTCCAGAATCAGAACTTAGTTGGAATTGAGTGTCAGCAGTTGTTCCTGGAGCCGAATAGACTTGTCCATCCATCTCGAAAATGATGGCTGCATTGTCCACACCAGACATTTGGTTCTGAGCAATGTCCATGGTCCAAGTTCCATCAGCTGCGACTCGAGTTGAGTTCAATCGAACACCCTTTGAATCATCAAAGCGTGCTGCAACCATGCTGTTTGGCAAGCCCTGACCGCTAAATGTTGCAGGATCTGTTGCAGACACTGGTCCTGAATCAACACGCTCTGCACTAAATGCAACGGAGACAACGATGATGTTCACCTTATACGAATAAACAACAGAGTCGTATGAATCACGTGCTTCAAACATCAAACCAACCAGCGACCAGTCTGCTATGACCGAAGTAGGTTGGACCCAAGGTGGATTGTAGGTTGCCACACCATCTGCGTTAATTGAGACATAGTCTGAGTAAAAATCGTCGTCAAGGTTGGTCGCGTCATCGAAAATATCGAACAAGAGGTCATTTTCTGCTTCACCGGTACCATCTGGGTCCGAGAAGTATTTTGTCAAGTCAATCACAGCACCATCGCCACATCGGTCGATAGCATTCGAATTTGCGTCACAGAAGACGGTGAGCGTGCCAACCCAGCCTTCTTGATCGAAGATTGGTGCAATGTTATCTGCATCCGTTGGGTTATCAATTGTGATTCGAATTCGGCTTTCAGTCGAGTAATCCTCACCATCATATGCTCGAATCACGAGTTCGTATTGTTGATCATGAATCAACTTCGAAGTATCCCATGCTACAGACCATGCACCGTTTGGTGCGAAGTTGGTGACAGGATTAGGACCGTTGTTCAGCATGAGACCGCTTGCAAGGTCTTGAATGTCAATCTCAACCCGAGTCACTTGTCCATCGTTATCTCGAGCCACACCTTGAATCAGGTATTCATCAGAGGCACGAATAACATCGCTAGGAACTGGTTGACTCACTGAGACAAACGGTAGAGCGTTGTCATTGTTGATAGTCAATGATCGCGTCTCTGCGGTACAGATGCCAACGAGATCAATGCAGAAGTCACTGTCAGCTGCCCAGATGTTGAAGATGTAAACGCCTGAATCCAATTCTTCGAATGCCCAGTCATAGGACCACACCGTGGAGCCTTCAATAGCAAAGTGCGAGGTGTAGCCATTTGGACCATTAATATCAAACCAAATTGATTGGATATCACTGCCCCATGTACCTGTGTATGGATCACTTGCGGTACCTGTAAAGGACACCTTAGCATTATCGTGAGTTGTACCATCGTTTGGTGTCTCAACCAAGATTGTTGGTGCAACCAAATTCAACTTGTACTTTCGAACTTCGATTGGAGAGTAATCCAGTCCGTCATAGGCTCGGACACGGAATGTGACATCACCTTCGCCTTCTGGGTGAGCTGACATATCCCAATCAAAGGACCATGTCTTGAACGGGTGATTGGCGAGGGTGATTTCTCCACCTGCACCAGAAGTATCGATGGCGGAGTACCAATCGGTTGAACCAGGAGGTTGAATCTCGACGCGCTTGACGATACCAAATTGTTTCTCATAGGCTACGATGTCGAGTGGATATGGTCCAGCAATGCCGTCCCATGCAGTACCTGTGATGGTCACTGTGGTTGCGAATGATGCACCATCGCCTTGAGTTACATCCACGCTTGGTTTGAGGTTGTCCAAATTGATGACTTCATCAATGCCACCATCGAGGATGATATCGAAGGATTTGGTACCTTTTCCAAACTTCATAGCATTCACACTGTAAAATGGCAGTTCACGGTTGCCTGCATCACAGTGTGATTTGTCTTCAGGGGTTTGCGAAGTATCTGCCGCATCGACGAAGGTGTCACCATCATTGTCGTATCCATCAGAACAGGTGTTTTCATCCATGAATTCGGTAATACCAGGTGAAATTGTCACTTCGACATTCGATTCTCCGACCAAGTGGTTCCAGTTTCGATCAATGTAGAAATCGCTTGGAAGTGAAATCTCAGGTGTGAAACCGAAGGCGTCGGTTTGAAGTGTGTAGAGTGGCAATCCAGTCGCATCGCTGATGATGACTGTTGCGTCGGCCACATTGTTGTTCTGAGCCTTGACTTGGTAGCGAACAAGTTCACCT
Source organism: Candidatus Poseidoniaceae archaeon (assembly GCA_965662715.1). Classification (GTDB taxonomy): domain Archaea; phylum Thermoplasmatota; class Poseidoniia; order Poseidoniales; family Poseidoniaceae; genus MGIIa-L1. The sequence goes on from CBFIIS010000013.1 coordinate 29,544, forward strand.
TCACGAACCTGACTTCCCCATGCTGAGTTTTGATTTTGCACGTGGACCTTACTTGCGTCAAAGTTCTGAATATCGGCAAACGAAAAGACCGTTGAGTTGTCAATAACCTCGAGGGCCATTGGCATGAATGCTGGCGGTAGCGCAGCGGTTGATGGCACTTGTAGACATTCGTCGAGCACGTATGGGCACTCAGCACCTAACCATTGAAGATTGACCGGGTAGAGTTCGCCAGCACCTGGATCCGGCATGTATTCGGATTGAACAGTAACCGTGGATTCGGTGATGTTGTAGACTTGAGAAGCGTTAGTGTAGGTGTTTCCTGAGAAGTAAGCAATCGAACCGTACTTGTTTCCATAGTTATCGTCGTACATGGAAACGTTTGCAGCAATTCCACCAACAGCAACTGAGTTTCGTTGTGCGTTGACAATACCGCCCTTGATTCGGAATCCATCACCATCATTGTTCATGATGGTATTATCGTAGAGCGTAGCAGAGGACATGAACACGTGGATAGCAGGGCAAGCAAAATCGCCACCATACATTTGGGAATTGCACGTACCGGTGTTGTTGGAAATTTGGTTGTTTGCGAGGTACAATCGTGCAGCAGTCGGAGTTGGTACGTTCCATCCTTGATCGTTGAAGTGGTATTCACCAATCAACACAGCTTCCTTTGCTGTGTCTTGAATGGTGTTGTTTTCTGCAATGACATCCGATGTACCATAGATCCATAGACCATTCCACCCACCAATTGGACCAATCACGTTGTTATGAATGTGAACGGTGGAGGAACGGATACCAAATCCAGAAGATTCAGATGCGCCCGAGATCACATTGTCTCGTGCCACCACAATAGCATCATCGTAAGCAGTGATACCAGCACCTTCTGCGGTCGTGATCACATTGTTGGCAATATTGAGTGTGTGGCTAATCGTCCCAGTTTCCTTGTGAGAGTTGGTGTCAATCGCATTGCACTTGACATCAAAGGTGGAATTCGTGAGCCAGCCCGATGTACCCTTGAGGAACACACCGAAGGAGTTTTCTGAAATTTCTAAATTATCAAGATTGATGTAGGAATCTTCCATGAACATCACCGTTCGGCCACCGCCTTGGGTGCTGCAGTCAGGTTCTGTGTCGCCAGTGAACTTCGAATTCTTGACATTGACAGTGGCAAGGATACCTGCACCAGCGTTGTATGCTCGAACTGCAGAAGCGTCGTAGCCGTTTCCATCGATTCCGTTTTGGAACTCAGAATCTTGAAGGGTCGGTGCTGCAAAGTCGACAGCAAGAACGCTCGATGTATTGACATCTTGGAAGGTGAGTCCTGTGGCAGTGATCGATGCACCGTCAAACACGAGTGCACCATACTGGACTTGTTGAAGAGATGGAACATAAACCGGGTATCCATAGGCATCTTGGATGTTGAGATAGTTGATCGAAGTTGCGCTGGTGGATTGATCGACCGTGCTACGGATGATGAGAGCTGAACCGCAAGCAGCATCGGAATTGGTGTATGTGTTTGATCCGTTGACCAAACATCGACCTGCTTTCGCCCAATCTGCTTCGCTTTGAGGCTTCTGCCAGACCATTCGGACAGGATTGGAAGATGAGCCACCACTCGCACCACATGCTGTGTCTGCAATACAAATTGCCCCTTCGACGTCAATGAATGCACCGACAGGAATGTTGACGCTTGTACCAGCGTTGATGATGAGTTTGGAACCTTCTGATACTGTCACATCACCGTTGAGGTTCATTGTTCCAGTCCATGTCTCTGTACCGGTGATGGTACCTGAGGTGGTTTCATTTACTGCAGTTGCAGATGGCAAGGTCATCAAACCGGCCATGCTTGACAGCAAAAGGAGAGCGACTAACGATAGGCTTTTTCGGGATGTATGTTTAGACATAACTGGCACCACTATCCACCCTCATTCACACGAGAGATATAACACTGCGCCTCTATTGCCCATTTAATTGTATCAAATATAATTAGAAATATCACTAATTTAGCGCAAAGTGTATCAAATCATAATTAAAGTATCAAAATTTGCAAACGTATTTCTGACAGATTCAATCCTCAGTGACCCTTTAGCACCGACTTTGAGGAACGACCTCAGCATACTGGTGCAGTCGCCGTGACCTCATCAATCCAGTCGACAGCCCTTAACTCACCATACCCTGAGTGATCATCATGAGCACCATTCTCATGGAGAGGTTCAACTGAATTCATCAAGGCGGTTTTGATCACGTCAATGCATGTACCGTCACTCTGTGGGACGGGTTTGTACTCAGGGTGGGCTTCCAACAACAATGCAAGGGCTGCAGTGACAAACACAGTAGCATCAGAAGTCCCACTGCTGGAATACCAAGCATTGTTGCTTCCTGTGCTTATGATGTTAACACCAGGTGCTACAACTTCTGGTTTCTGGTGGGGGTGGGATCTCATTTCTCCATTGGCGCTCTCTTGTGAGCCTCTTGAGGAGTTTTCCCAAACTTCCCCTTCAACATTTGTCGCCCCAACAGTGATGACACGAGGGATATTTGCAGGAACTGAGACCAGACCGTCATCATTGGCACCTCCATCGTTACCAGCTGCAGCCACAACAAAGATCCCAGAGTCGACTGCCCTACGAGTTGCGGAGGCGGTTGCGCCTTCACGGGTCGCATCGAGATCTTGTTCACCGCCTAAAGAGAGGGAGATAATATCGGCTTCAAATGAATCTTGGCACCATCGAATTGCTTCAGCAACCGTGCGCTCATCCCCACTATTACCTCCATCGTCATCTGTGCCAAGGGCCGCTGCCACACCAAGCGAGACGCCCGGTGCGGCACCAGTCTGGTGACCACCCGCGACAAGAATACCTGCCATGAGCGTCCCATGGGCAATGAGGCCATAATCAACTGGAGAGGTCGATGAACCACGGAGATCTTTGAAGGTTAATTCAACACCAGAAAGGGCATCATGTGTACCATCGATACCAGTGTCGACCATGCAAACACGCACACCGCTCCCTGTGAGCCCAGCTTCTGAGGCATCATTGAGTTGCGTTGTTTCATTAGCCCACTCTGATGTAGGGAGATTCAATTCTACGATGAGTAATCCAGAATTCCAAATGGCAAACATTGCTGAAATAAAGACTGCGAACATGAAACCATTGGCCAAAAGGGCACGTTGGCGCCTCCTACGTTGTATTGGGGTAGCTTGCAATGGTGCCCAACCGGTAACCTCCGCTCTCCATGCACCTTGGAAGCCGACTGCTGCTGGATCAATTGCAGAGAGAATGCGAGCATCTTCCGGTTCGGGAAGAAATTCGACATGTTCCAACTCTTCCATCAACTCACCTTACAGGCTACGCCTATAGTCTACTTCGGGTTGGCGAGTGTATAATGGCTTGTTCCAAATCAGAATCGCTTGGCGCCGCTTCCGCTACGGGAAATCTTGACACCACCATAGCCGATCAGAATTACGAGCAAAACGATTGCAATGGTTGTCCAAGGTCCATCTGTACTTTCAGTCACGATGTTGAATTCCACTGCGAAATCACCATCTTCGACATTGTCTGCAACAAATGCTGAGTCCTCGCCTGCAACTTCAATGTGATACTCAAACCGTTGGCTTCCTGCTGTTTTGGCACCGACATCGAACACTGCGTTCGATGTGGATTGTGCACCAACGCTGATGGTGACCGGGTCGTAAACCGTGCCACTGGATTGGTGAGTTAAAGTCACAATAACGCTATCTGCATCAAGGTAGCCGAAGTTCTCAACGGGTATGACGATCTTTGAATTTGGCACATCCGCAACTTGATCGCTCGCAAGAATTGCTTGCGCAGGGTCAAAGCGTAGAGAAATCATGGCTTGCTGGAGTTCAACATCGAAACTTTCGGTCGTTGTACCATCTTCACTGGTCACAGTGACACTCACGGTCTTTGAATCCCCTTGCCATGTGCTTGGGGCAAAGACTGTGAAGGCCTGTGAACGTGTGTCATCCTTAGCAATGGTTACCACTGATTCCATTGGCGTGACTTCCCAACCTTCTGGAATGTTGTCCGCCAGTTGAATCGTGAATGAGTCGTCGCCATTTCCAGTGTTCTGGAGCATGAAACTGAATTGGCGGTTCGATCCTGCAGCAATTCCGAGTTCTGTGACTTCGTCTGTAATCTCAAATCCATAGGTCTGTGGAACTTGAACGTCCACTGCAATTTCACTTGATTCACCGGTGCTTGTGCTCATTCGAACCTTGACCATGTGGGCATCTTCGAGGTTCCAAGCTTCAGATTGATTCGCCAAGTGAACCCGTGTGGAAATCGTAGCGGTCTTGTCGACGCTGTCATCAGATGCATTCATGCCGATTCCAAGAGTGAGGTCGTAGGAGTCAACCCATGCAGTTCCGTTGTAGAATTCTACGGACCAAAGCGCACTGTCAGGTGCAACACCAATGCTTCCTGTGATGGTGAAAACATCACTGATTTCGGTGCCTTCGTACGCAACATCGAGGTTAAACTCAATGGTCTTGTAGCCCTCTGCGAGAGGTTCGGCCATCAAATTCGTGAAGCTGCCATCGATGGTCGTAGCGTTGACAAGCGTGCTGTTCACCATACTCAAACTGCTTTCAGAATTTTCCGAGCGCGTGTACGATAGAGTAACAGGTGAGCGACCTTCGCCGACCGATGTCCTGCTGCCTGCAATGTATTCCATCTCAAGCATGTCATCATGCTGAATCGTTGTGAAGGTTGAATCGAAGTCGACATCATCGGCTGGCATGAGGAGCGTCAACGTTCCATCTGCTTCAACCGGCATGTTCCATGCAATGTCGTCACCGATCGAAATGGTCACTTCGACAGGATCTTGAATCATGCTCGATCCGTCATCATCTGAACCAGCGTGGTGTTCGCCAAGAGCAAAGTCGCTCCAGACTGTATCGAGGTCAATCCATCCACCAAGCGCCATTTCCATCTCGATAGAGGAACCGGTTGCGATGGTTGCATCGAGGAGTCCAACTGCGACACCGCCGCCGTTTTCGTCAGCATTTGCTTCAGACACAACAACAATCCATTCACCGGGAGCGATGGTTGCATCCCAAGTCAAAACATCGCCATCCATGGTACCGGTGACGGTCACAGGATCTCGAACTGCGTCAAGTGTCGGGTAAAGCACGATGGTTGCGCCATCGAGCCGGGAGGCGTCGTTAATGTCTGTCACTTGACCAGAAACTGCGACGTTTCCAGCGATGACCTCAATGTCATGTGATTCAGGGTCGTTCTCAACTGGATAAGCGCTTGTATTGTCCAAATCATATGATTCAGTGGCAAACCCATCCTTGCTAACTGTAACTGTGTAGGTGTCTTCAACAGGTACGAAAAGCGACCAAACGCCAGAAGAATCAGTTGACACATTGGTTTCGATGCCTGAGGTTGCACCCAGCACTTCAACAAGGAAGCCTTCGACGCCCTCAGTCACACCAGGTTCATCGTCTTCGTTCAAATCCCAGAAGACCTTACCGCCGATTTCGACTTCAAGATCCGCGGTGATCACACCAAGGTCTAGAGAGCCACTTACAGCAGCATCGGTCGAGAATGGGGCGTTAGAAGTGTCCATCATCCAGTGGCGTTGTGGAGCTGTTTCGTTGAGGAAAAGGCTCCATGTGCCCGGCATCATCTGTTCACTTACCATACCAGTCTCATTGGATTTTGTCAAGGTGATATTTCCGTATCCATCGTGGCTTACTGCCGTGACGCGAATGTTGCTCATGTTGTTGCCGCTCGCAGTTTCCTGCAGTTGGAACATCACTTCGACTGTGTCCACAGTCGCATAAGAGAGACCAGTCCTTAAGCTGGAATCTTCGCCAACGGTGAGTCCAGATCGGAGGACCTCAGTGGCGTCTTCATCAGCGATGAATGGTGCTACGAT
>CBFIIS010000014.1:0-34941 GCA_965662715.1 Candidatus Poseidoniaceae archaeon
CACTTCTGCTGAGGAAATGATTCGTCGCGGTTTGAGTGTGGTCTTCTCATCCGCAAGGTACCTCAAGACGCTCGGTGGTCCGATCAAGACATCCACTTGGTCGCGTAGAAGTTGTTGGTGTATCTCAGTAAGAGGGAGCATCAAATCGTAAAAGCAGAATTGTATTTTCTTAGAACCAATCGATTCAAAGGTGTTTGAATTTGCTCGCAAAATCAATCCAATCTTGTGTCGACCGAATATTGAACCATCAAGTCCACGCTTAAGCATGAACCCTGCCCACCCTGTTTGTTCTGCCTCACTGATGAAGTGCATGCCCCTTGAACCACTTGTCCCTGATGAATATCCGATCGAATAGGGTCCTATCTTGGGCGAGAAATCTCTACTTTTTTCAGCCCTTGCTGCGAGGATTCGAGCCTCTTCGACGTTCAACCTGACCGTGAGAAAATCATCTAAATTCTCCATCATGATCTTTTTATCAATCAACGGAAAACTCTGCCACTGTTCATTTTCAAAGCCCTCCCAATGCCTTGCGTAGAACGGCGAACGGTCTCGAACATAGGCAATGTGTTTCCTTATGCCTTTCTTTTGACGTTTCAAAATCTGTTGGCGTGATTTGAATTTCTTTGGTGTGCTAAGATAGCGCATCAAGGTGCCAATTTTACTCATTTGAGTTCCTCCACACCTTGCTCAAATGTCATTTCAGGCCTCCATCGAAGTGCTTCTTTTGCCCCAGAAATGTCCAATCGAAGGGTCTGCGTGATTTGCCTTAGCCCATACGGCGTCAATCGAGGCTCCCATGGTTTGCCTGGAATCAGCGATGCAATGGCGACTGAACTGTATGCAAGGAAGGCGACAAGAGATCTTGGAACTGAACGTCGCTTCATGCCTTTGCCATGTCGTTCAGCATAGGCTTTGAGGACGTCCTCAAATCGCCTCGGATCACCGTTTGAAATGTTGTAGAACTTCCCTAAAGCCTCCTCTTCAGCGACGAGTGCCGCCTCCACAGCATCGAGGAAATTGTTCAGGCATGTGACGTCAATCAACGCATCCCCTTTGCCAACAATGGTGTATCTGCCTTTGCTGACAAGTCGATTTAACCGCGGCAGGAGTGTTTGGTCACCAGTTCCGAAGACTGCTCTTGGGCGCAATCCAATCCATGCCTTCGACGGCATGCTTGCTGCGAGACATTCTGCATCGTACTTGCTCGCTCCATAGGGGTGATTTGGTCTCTTTTGGGGTGTTTCATCACCGTGAAGGATCGTTTCGTTATTGCCATCAAACACCGAAGCAGAAGACACGACAATAATCCGAGTCCCTGAATTTCCTACAGCTTTGAAGACATGCTCTAAGCCCATCACATTCGTCGAAAAAAACTGGCTTTTCTTGCCAAAAGGTGCAGCATATGCGGCACAATGGACAATGACATCCATGTTGTTGGCGTGGTTTTTCAGTGCTTCAAGATCAAGAAGATTGCACCGATACAACTCGAATCCCTTTGCCTTGAGGTGCTCTATTTTTTGTTGTGATCTTCCGATGCCCTTGACAGAGTGGCCTTTTGTTGTGAGGCGCTGCATCACTGCTGAGCCAAGTGAGCCGGTTGCTCCCGTGACGAGGATGTTCAAGCACTCACCTCTTGGCTTGGCAAAAGTGAGATACGTCTCCACATCAGAACAAAGGCCGTTGGCCATGCTAACGCAATGAACCATGCGAGCCATACCGGTAGGGATGGTGGGCCTGCTACATCCACCGGAATTTCAGTGAACGCAGCCACACCATCGACTTCAAGCCAAATTTCAATGGTTTGATCACCAGCGTAGGGGAAGTTGACCTGGGATTCCCACAGACCGTAGCCCCCTGGATTCTCAAACATCGTCTTCATCTTGACTTCACCACGTTCATCTGGGTAAACGAGGGTTAACCACACATCATCAATCACCGCAGATTCATTTTCTGCTGGAAGAATGCTGACTTCAACGACGGTTTTCGCCTTTGGTGGCCACATCATGAATTCAACCCATACGTAGGTATCATCAACGTCGATCAAATAGCGCATCGGTGCATCAAAACCATCGCCCTCTTCACTAAAATGGATGGCATGCGCACTTGCTGAGGGGGCGCTCATACAAAGAAGCACCAGCATAAGTATGACCAAGGAAACGGACTTCTTTTTTCGAGCAGGCTTACTCTCTTGGCTTGCTGCTCGTTGAGCTAGCCTTTCTATGGCCGGTCCCAAACCCTGTGTGATCGGCCAAATCAACCACAAGGTTGCTGCACTGAGAAGAACTGAAAGCACCGTGTTCAGAATGCCAACTTCAACGGGTGTGTGTTCGATAAATGTGGGGAGCCAAGCCACATCGACGGCCAGAACGAGTGGAATCAAAATATTTTTTTCGGTGATTGAGGTCAATTTCGTAAGAACGAACACTGCAGGAAAAAGCAACCAGGGCAGGCAATTTGCTGCATATGTGGTATGAGGTGCTCCTGGCCTCAGCACATGCTCTTCGGTCATAAATGAGGTCACCAAGAACGGAACAAGCACCAAGAATAGGACCTGAGATCCAAGCATAACGACCGAGAGACGCAAGACTCCGTGCTCTCCAAGCCAGCGTTCGGCAAGTGGTAGAAAGGTCATCAAGACCGCTCCAGCAAAGACAAAATGCAAAATGAGTTTGAAATCGAAGACATCGAGGGTCGATACTCGTGGGTCAAGGAAATTAGCGAACGCCAGATGGAAGTGATAGACAAGTGCCCAAAGTGTTCCGAGCACAATGATGTTGATCCAGTGAGGCGTTCGTTCCTTCATTTTGTGCTTAAGTTCGAGGGCGAGCACCAAGGTCGCTGCCTCAACAAGCATTCCTCCTGCAAAAGTCCACACATGTGGTGGAGTAATGATCGTCGTGTCGACGCCATAACTTGCATGCCAATAGTCATCAAATAGCCCTCCAATGGACAGTGTAAACATGCCTGTGCACATCATCCAGATGCTCGCCGGGGCGTACAATGGGCCCAGTTTGAAATCTGAACTCACTTTTTGGGGTTTGTAAAAACTGTTCCAAATGAGGTACCCACCCAAGAACAGAGCCGTTGGTAAAATGCCTGCGAAGATCATCAAATGAGGAGGTGTGAGCAGTTTGTCCCTTCCAACGTCGGTATGCCATTGTAAATCAACAGCCAGTCCAAACCTTGCTACAATGTGATAGACACAGAGCATGACGAGGAAGGTCAGGAGAAATAGTTCCTCCTTCGACCTCCGTACATTCATGTTCATCGCTCCCAGTGGGCCGATGTAGTCTTACCTGTTCTGTCGACAATTCGATGGGTAAAGGAATCGGTTTTGCCATCCAACCGTTGATGGAATGCATGCATATGTTCTCCCGACAGCCAGTTCTGATGGCCTGAGTATTCAAGATCAGTTTCGTGCACTGGTTGAGGTTGGTATTGGCCATATTCAATCGAAACATTGGCCTTTTTGTTGGTATCAAAATGAGATGTAATCACTCGTTCTGGGAAGGCCTTTGTCTCATCAAATGAAATTCGTTCAAGACGTGGACCACTGCCTTCCAGTGCAAGGATGGCAACGAAGCAATGTGGCGCGTGGGTCCATTCAGTTTGTTTGTTTGGTCGCTCATCACCAACACATAAAATCGCATATTTGCCAGTGAATTGTGGTAAGAGATCGGTGATGACATCAAGAGCCACATGAGGGCTACAACTCCCATCACTGACATCGAAGGCAAAGCAGTGAGAACTCTCCTGAGTGAGTGTTGTGCATTTGATGTTTAACGCACCTTGAAGGTGTGTTGCAAATGCTGGCTCAGTCCGGAAATGCTGCCTGTAAATTCCACTGTGCACGATAAGCGCAATATCATTCAAATCAATCGAAGCTTCCTCCATGGCAGAGGTTGCCAAATTCACGCAGGTCTTGAGTAAACGGCCTTTGGCCAAAGGGCTGGCTTTCCATGAACGCATCACGACCATCCTTCAACCCCCTTAGGTAGACGGAAATGCATAGCGAGCATAGCAAGACCAGACCCGAACGATACCAATATCGCGGTTTCATCTTCCTTGAGGTGGCCTGCTTCACGGGATATTTCAAGAAGAACACCATGACTTGTTGAGGCGGTATTACCGATGTTTTGGCTGTCATTGTGAAGGAATTTAATCGCACCAACCGAGTCCTCAGCAATTTTTGCTCCTTTCTTGACTGCTTTTGGTGTGGTTGGGTGAGAATAGACATGATCAATTGAACTCCATTCTAACTCCATATGCTTCATGGACCGCTGCAAAAACTCACTCAGGTTGTCAAGCACACCTAATTGCAACTGCTTGGCTTTCGTTCTCATTCGTGGTCCAGGGCGTTCACGTGATGCCTCACCTATGCAGTGATTGTTGTATTGAGCAAATGTGAATGGTTCACTGAAGGTCATTCGAGTGGCATCCTTGCTTGGTCCAACAACGTATGCTGCAGCACCATCGCCAACGGTCATCGAAGCAATCGCTTTGCTATGCAACCAGAGATTCTTGCTCTTTGCTTCATCAATTAATGATGTGATGTGTTCACCTGAAACGATGAGTGCATGACGTATTTTTCCTGCTTTGATTTTGGCTTCTGCAATCATCAATGACGTCATCATGCTTGAGCAAGCATTCGCGACATCGAAGGTTTGTGCATCATAAATACCGAGATGTTCGGCAATCGATGTTGCAAAACTTGGTGAAATATGCTGGTGAAGTTCAGGCGAAAGTTGGCTTACTGAACAACTGATGACAAGATCGATTTCCTCGCGTGGAATTCCGCAGCGTTCAAGCGCTTTTTGACCAGCTTTGAGTGCAAGTTCGAGGCTTCCTTCATCTTCAGCAGCTTCTCTATGAGCATTGATTCCAGTCAATCGCTTGAATTCAATTGAAGCTGGGAGGTCGCCCAACTTTGCGAATGATTCTGTCAGAATCTCCTTTTCTGGTAAGTAACCCGCAAAGGCCAGGATTTGCGCATGCGTGCCCCCGGCTACCATGGTGAGGAATACTCTGTTTTGACTAAAAAGGTTCAACCGGTCACCAGTAGACTGAGCCATCTTATGCATTCATTCCCATTGCCTTCTTCGATGTTTTTTGATGCAGTGGTTCTTCGATAGCAGTCAGGAGCATGACGAGATTTGAACACATCAAGAGGGCCAACATCATCTCGAAGATGAGATCATTCATACGGAAGAAGGTAAAGTAGGATGCGACAAGAAGGGTGGATGCAAGCAAATTGAGTCTGTAGCCCCAAAGTTTCTGATCACTGATGAACCCAAGGCCAATGGTGCCCGCAATGCCAATACAGAAGACGATGAATCGGTCTGCATATGTCCCGTTTAATTCCATCAATAGGTACTGGATGTAAATGGTGAAAAGAAGAACGCCATGGACCACAATGTGAAGGTTGGAAATTCTATATTTCCCTTGAACAGGTGCCTCAATCTTAATGCCCATCCAGCGGAAAATAGGAATTAAATTACCCCAGAATACATTGGTGGTTCCAAGTGGTTGATCTGTTCCAAATTGTACCGGAGTATGTTCTTCTTCCCTTTGGAATGTACCAAACATTTTGTCCCATAACACAAGCGTACCTCCGAAATTCTTGTCGATGTAAATCTCCTGCCTGCCGTGATGAACTCGATGATGAGATGGTGTGATCATGATGTGTTCCAAGAAACCTGATTTTTTGACAATGCCATTGTGGTTGTAAAATTGAATGACGATATGAGTGCTTGCGACGAGAACGAAAATTTCTGTCGGTATGCCTGCAATAGCCATGAAACTGTAGAATGGAAGAGCTGAGATTGAAGAAAACCAAGCGTTTCGGATGCCAAGGGAGAGGTTGAAATGTTCACCTTCATGGTGCACATTGTGCAGGGCCCACAGCACAGGGAATTTGTGGTGCATGCGATGGAACCAATAGAATCCAAAGTCCCAACAAATGAAGGCAATGGCGACCGTTGCCCAGTACGGGAGGCCTTCAAACAGCCTGAATGGTGAATGAAGCCAAATGTAGTAGTATCCAACGATTTCAAAACCACGGAAGATCCACATGATGAGGTGGCCAGAATTGAGATTGTAAATCATCTCCTTCCAAGGAACTTGTTTTTTCCTTGCGAATTTCGTGTACAGTCCTTCAGAGAGCATCAACGTGATGAGTATGGTGTTGACTGCCACCAATTCACTTGAAATGTCCATCGTAACTTCATTCCTGCATCAAGAGGTCTGCATTCCTATGGTTCACACTGGATACTTTGAGTGTTATGCCGGCCAAAGTCGATTCATACTCATTGTCAAATGAGATGCTGCTTCACTCTTCTTCATTCCAGAACTCAAATTTTTCTTCCTTTTCTTCTTCGATGAATCCAAGGTCATCCAAGTGGGATTCAAAATCAGGGAGGCTGTGCTTCCAGCCTCCAGGTAGTTTCGTATTGTCATCGATGATCTTCAACATACGTTCTTGCCATGCTTTGGGTTTTCGTTGCATGATGTACATGTAGAGGACAGAGGTTCGAATGTCTTCTGAAATCACCACATAGCCAGTCGACGCCTCAAAATTCATTGCTCTCAAGAGATTGAAGGCAGGACGGTTGACTCTTCTGAAGATACGCCGACTGAACCTCATTCCAATGAGGACTGTTGCAAAAATCATCAGTGTGGTGAGGCAAAATCCACCCCAGCCTTGTTCGACAAAACGGTTCGAAAAGAGCACTTCGAGCAACAGGATTGGGACGGTTGTTGTCATGAACAAGAAACTCTCTGAAACCGGAGGTTTCCGCATCTTCAATTCGATAGCGCCCCAGCCATTGTGGTGTCGCTCCCACGGCTTGAAAAATTCACGTTCATCTTGCATTGATGCTGACAAGACCATGCCGTGCAATTGACTGATCTTGGCATATTGCTGCCCACTCACGTCCATGTTTTCGTCTGTGATGGCCTCGAGTCGATATTTTGCCTCTGTGTAAAGGCCCATGTCGGCAAGCAATGTTGCCTGTTCAACAAGCGGCGTCACTTCTGTAGGCATATGATGTCGTAGCTGTTGCCACCACGCCAATGCTTCATCCAAAAGACCGAGCTCATCACTCAACAATCTCCCACCAAGGAACCACATCGCCGTGCGATCAGGATCGATTGCGATGATTTTTTTGACAGCGGATAAAGACTGAGCCGCTTGCTTCAAGGTCGGCTTTTCACCCTTGGGAGGCAGTGCTGCTTCTGCACACAGTTGCCAAGCATCAACATGGAGCGGATCTGCTTTGACTGCTCGGCGTGCTGAAGCATATGCTTGCTCAAAGTCGCCCTCGTCATACGCTTCGACTGCATCGAGGTAGTGATCTTCAGCACTCATTTGAAACACCCTTTTGGTTCCGAGTTCAATCTTCTTTGTCCCTGCCCATCAAGTCACGAGGTGGCCGGTTGTGAGCATGGCCTGAACCCTTACCACGGGCCTTTCGGAATTCACGAGGTTCACGGCGAGGGGGTCGCCGGTCATCGCCGCCTCTACGGTCGCCACCTCGTCGGTCATCGCCACCCCGTCGGTCATCGCCACCTCTTCGGTCGCCACCCCGTCGGTCATCGCCACCTCTTCGGTCGCCACCCCGTCGGTCATCTCGACCCCTTCGGTCGCCACCACGCCGATCATCTCGACGAGGCCTAGATTGACCGCCATTTCGAGGGAGGCCACATCGGTTGCATTCTTGTCTGAATGCGAAATTTGAATTGTTGCACTGAGGGCACTCCCAGTCGTTGTCGTTGAATATTTCACCGCCGCCTCTACGATCGTTCCCTCTTCGGTCGCCACCACGACGGTCGTTGCCTCTTCGGTCACCACCTCGTCGATCATTGCCTCCAAATCGGTCGTTGCCTCTTCGGTCATCCCGTCGTTGAGGGCGTCCTTGGCCTCCAGACTTCGGTGCACCACATTTGTTACATTCAGTTCGCCAAGCAAAGTTGTCATTGTGGCACTTCGGGCAGTCCCAGTCGCCTTGCATGCGGTTACTGGAACGGTCGTTTCGCTCGAAGCGTCCACCGCGTTGCTCGCGGCGTTGGAAACCTCGGTCGTTTGAACGGTGTCCATGACTATGGCTTCCCCTCGGTTCTCCACAGCGATTGCATTCCTGTCGGAAAGCGAAATTATTGTTATTGCACTTAGGACAATCCCAGTCGCCACCATTGTTGCCGCGATTGTTTCTGTCGAATCTTCCACCACGGTCATTTCGCTCAAATCGACCACCGCGATCGTTCCGGTCAAACCTTCCACCGCGGTCATTTCCACGGCGATCATTGTTACGGCCACCATTTCGGTCGCCAAAACTTCGCTCTTCTCGGACCTTCTTTGGGCGAATATTGACTTCAATTCCAACCAAGCTAGGGATGTCCAGTTTTCGATCAAGATGCGCCACATGAGCCAACGGAGCATTGGTGTTGCCGAGCACAGCGTCGACTTTGCCGATATACTCCCCAGTCTCAAGGTTGACAATGATCGATTCAAGCGCTGGAGAGGAGCCTGTAAAGGACACTAAGAGGCCACCTTCGTGACTCAATGACTCAACAGTGCCTGCGAACATGTGCTCACTCTCAGTCTGTTGGGCTCACCGTCCCCTCTTGAGGGTGCCGGTAAACATGTTCACTGGTCCTTTCTTCTGCTGACCACAGCGGCTCCAAGAAGGGCTACGGCCAAGGTTGCCATCATAGAGGCTGCAGGAACAGCTTCTTCTGAATTCTCCTCTGGTTCGGTGACTGCGTCATCTCCGCCGGAAGCATATGGGTCTGGAACCGAGACTTGCATGGTCGTCATGGTCCCAGATTCATCGGTTGCTGTGAGGGTAATATCGTAGACCGTGACAGGTGGGTTTTGTGATGAACACGATACAATGTTGACATCGATTTCCCAGATAGGGCCTGAGCGGACGAAATCGTTCGTGGTGTAGCCACAAAGCGACAAGGACATTTCTACAGATTCACCGTCTGGATCAAGCACTTTGCCTTGGAGCGTGAACTTGAGGTAGCTTGCATCCCATGTAGCGGTGGTTCCGTCAAGGTTGATATCGACGACAATGACAGGTGGTGCGCTTGGCTTTTCCAAACCGAAATCGAGCATGAAGGCGTAATCAAGCATACCGTTTGATTGAGCTTGCCCCATGACCATAACCATGCCAGGTGCGAGCCCATCCATTGGAAGAGCAATTGTCGATGGGTCTGATGCGATGGTTGCCATTCGCATTTCGCCCATTGAATTTGATTGGTGCGCATGAGCACTGATTGAAATTTCACTGACCACGCCGGTGGGGGTCACGGTGAATTCAATCGAATCCCCTGCTTCAGAGAGCACAGCTTCTGCAGTGAATGGTTGAGCAAATGACCAGTTGCGGGTTTCAACGGACACGGCTCCGAATGGATCGACGACACTGCACTCTGCTTCTGCAACTTCATCTGCAGCAGGGGCTTCAGGTCCATCCAAGAATAAAGATCCATCTTCGGTCAATCCCGCAGCCCATAGGTCGGCAGGCATTTGTTCACCGAAGTCACACTCGAGTGCCCATCCGCTGTCATCTGATGCCCATGTGGCGGTCACCTCACCAGCGACGAGGTCTCGGGTACCAACAGTGTATGGGATGACAGTTCCATCAACAGGGGCCTCAGCCGTCCACACAGGAACCTCATTGGTTTCGGGTGCTTGGGTTGTGAAATCGAGGAAAAGATTGCGAATTACTGGATAATCACTCGGCAGATAACTGACTTCCTGTGTGACTCGCAATCGTCCATCTGGGAGGTATTCTGCTACCGGTGCAGGCATGGCTGTGCTTTCCATATTGTCGTCTTGAATTGATGAATTTACCATTCGCAGGCCTTGCAGTTGTGGGAAGGTGAGGACAAGCCCAGCACTGCTCATGTTGGTGACGTTAAGGGCCAAAGTGAAGTTCGATGATCCACTGTTTGGTAGTTGGTCAAAGCGCACATTGTGAGTTTCATCTTCCTTGGTGAACATGAGGATTTGTAGGTCGTCAGTGATGGTCACTGGAACTTCTTTGCAATCTGAAGAGGCAAGGAGGTCTTGGCAACTTCGCTCCTCGGGATGGTTTGCGGGAACCAAGTTGACTTCATCAAGGGCAATACCGTCTTTGACGAATTCCAAATCATTCCAGTCAACGCCGCCTCGGTGTGGTAGTCCTTCACGAATCCCGAGTCGAGTGTCCATGTCAGCAATGCACTCTGGGCCGATGGCTCGAACAGCCTCTCGCTCATCAGTGCTCATCCATGAGTTGTTTCCTCCGGGGGTGCCATCGAATAACTCGTCGAGGTTTTCACGAACGGTTGCAGAGTTGCTACCGTTGACGTAAGCCACAGCACTCATTTGAGCCGTAGCCCAATCGTCGCCCAAGAGGATGTCAAAGGATGCAAAATTATAGTCAAAGAGGTCTTCAAATTTGTAGCCAGAGCAATCCACTTCAAGTGAACCCTGTCGGGCACTTGTTGGTGCTTCGTTGGTATTTTCATCAATGGAACTTTCAGTCACCATTGAAGATGCGGCCATCAATAAAAACAAGATGATGATGGTCAATGCGGTCGAGGTTTGGGCGAAACGAGGTCTTGCCATGCTCTTTGCCGTGCGGTCTTGTCTCAAAGAGACTTCGCCTTCGAATCAAGGTTTTTGTTGCAGTTGTACACTGAGTTCCATGAAACCATCATGGCTGTAATTCATCCATTCTTCGTATGAACCACCATGTGGGCAGAACGGTCCACACCATCGCCATTGACCACGTTTGCCATGCAGTGATACCACGATCAATCTCAACAAGTCTGGTCTCGAGCAGATGGTGATAGACGCCATTCGGGGAAAGCAAATCAAAAGCACCTTCAAGCGCGACCCATTGTGCGTCATTTTGTTCACCGATTGCCACGCCTGAAGCATAGGCTACCATTGTGGTAACCAAGGCCCATAAGAAGGTGAACAAGAACCACATGCCAATTCCAAAAGCAATCGCAGTACCCTGATCTTTCGTTCTCGAAGATGCAAGCAATGTGAAGACAACATACCAATACAAAATCAGAGCGGTCGCTCCAAGGTGGACCAACACGTCGCCAAGGGTTGCCCATTCACCCAAACGGTATCGGATCAAGGCCACAGAGAGTCCAATCAATACCGCAACCGGTACGAAGATGGCTTGCCATGTCCCAAACAGAAGAGCCAATGCTTGGTGGTGCCGGGGCATGGGTTGAGCCAAACGGAGTTCAAAGACACCACTCGCTCTGTCCTTGCTGACCCCATCGAACGCCAGTAATACTGCACACATTGTGGCGCCAAAAACGACACCTAAGCTTGCATAAAACAGCACTTCCATGGGGCTGTCTGGTTGATGGCCGCCGGGTAAAATGATGTCAGGGTCAGAAAACCCCCATGCCATTCCAGGAATGAAGAGAATGAGAATTGGAAGCATGATGTACATCCTTGTGGATCGAAGTCGTCCATTAAAGACTCGACGGGCGAGGGCGAAAATCCGTTGCCTGTCATTCATTCTTCTTCACCACCGACTCGCCTGTGAGGCAAAAGTGAGGGCGAAGCAATGTCAAGTCCAACCTCTTCGATGTTCATGCCAGTTGCAGCGCAAAGCATCTCAACAATGCCTGGGTGCTGGGGCGTCCAAGCCTTGATTCCAATACCTTTTTCGAGGAACATTTCCATTGTAGTCGTTCCATTGTCGAGCAATTGAACCGACCACGCTGATGCATCAACCTCCACTTCTGAATCAATCGCTTCACACCACGAAAGATCAGGGGCTGAACCTTCACCGGAAACGTTGATTTTCGTTTGTAAATCGAGCGATTTTGCAATCGATTCAATGGTGCCGCACGCCAGCATTTGTCCACGGTGCATCAATGCAATGCGATCGGTAATGGCTTGCAATCCCTCGACTTGGTGTGAAGAAATGACGATTGAGACACCTTTTTCTTTCAATTGATGAAGCAGGTTCACAAAAGCAGTTGCTGCGACTGGATCTAAGCCATTCAATGGTTCATCGAGCATGAGGTACTTTGGAGAACCAAGTAAAGAAGCAGCAAGGGTAAGCCGTTGACGCATGCCTTGGCTTAATCCGCTCAGTGAAGTGTCGTGGCGCTCAGACAAGCCAACCAACTTGAGAAGGTTGTTGACTCTCTTTTCAGTTGCTCCACGCATTTCTGCAAGTTCCATCAGGGCATCATGAACTGTTTGTTGGCCTTGCCAACGAACTTGCTCAGGCATATGGCCAACCAGACTCCGCAGATCTGTTGCCGCCAACGGTTGAGATTGTTCAACACCGCCTTGAAGAAATTGACCACTTTGTATTGGAAGGATACCCGAAATGGTGCGGAGCAGTGTAGTTTTTCCAGCACCGTTTGGGCCAACAAGTCCGAGAATTTCGCCTTTGTGAAGGCTCAATGACACTTCAAACACGCCAGGGCCAAGACGCTTCTTCCATGGCCGAAACGGTTCAGGTGAACTCACTTTATGGCGAAAAGTGACGCCTTTGAGTTGCAAAACCCCCTCCTCCATGGTACGGCGACGAGGTCATGACTTGACAACATACCGTTCCAACGGCGATTGAACCCCAACCCTCTTCACCACTGAGGCGTTACAACCTCCATGAGCCAATTGTGGAACTTTGTTCCAACGATGTTGGCCTTGTGCGGGGTTTTCATCGCCCTTTGGTGGCTCCGAAGGTCCCTTGAGGCCGATGACCCAAATCATTCACCTCGCATCATCTTTGGACCATTGGGGCTTGAAACGGCCCTCATTGGTCTCGTTCTGCTTTGGCTGGTCCCTTGGGGTCTTCTGCTTCTTTTGCCACTCATCTTGGTCTTGTCAGTGCTCAGTCCAGCGGGCCGACAGGATTGGAGAGATCACAAAAAGGCACGAATCACTCTTTGTCTATGCGTTGTGGCCATGATTGTTCTTGGCGGCTGTGTACCCGTGCAGGAACCCGTTGCCCCAGAATCATGGGGTGAACCATTGTTGAAAGAAAACCCGAATGCACCGATCTATCCCGCAAGTCAACAGTACACGTGGCTCATGCTGCCGGAAGAAGCTGGTTTCGAAGTTGAAATTGTTCAATCGATCAGCATGCGACTGCCCTATCAGTATGGTGCCTGGGGTGCGCCATCAACTGCCCTCGATCTCGCTTCATGGTTCGGGATGGAAACCGATCGAATGCGTCAAGCGATTGAGTTATTGGACCAACAAACTGCAGGTCCTACACTTGATCCGGATGAAATGAGTCTCGTTCGGGTTTCAACAGAGAACACTCACCGGTATGCCTCTACTTCTGTAAATGTGGATGAGCGTGTTGAAATTCGAGTCTTTGAATTGCGTAGTTTACTTAGCACTTCAGAAGATGGTACGCGCGTAGGTGAAGTTCTATGCGTGGCCAAAGCCAGTTTTGGTGGAGAATTGCAGTTGCTGGTCGTGGTGCGACCCCTGCTCCATCCTGGCCTGTCCTCGGATCGTTTCGCTGAATCCTTGGTTCTCGATTGGCTTTCTGCATAATGCTCGCAGCCTCCATTTTTTAGTCCAGATTGTAACTTTTAGGGTGGCCTAAACTATATGTATGGTGGACTTTTAGGGCGGCCTAAACCGGGGCGATTCGAATGAACAACAAAATTGCAAAAAGCCTCATAATGAGCCTATTGATTGGAACGACCGCCCTCGCAGGGTGCCTCGGTGGGGAGGATACCTCGAACGATTCGAATCTTGAATCGCTCGTGGTTGCCTTTAGCCTCAAAGACGATTATACCAATGTTGACGAAAACCCTCAACGTTTTGCTGACTATCTCGGTGAAGCTCTCAACATGGACGTTTCACTTTATCCAATCGATTCAGAAGGTGCCGCACTGCAAGCTCTTCGTTTTGGAAACGCTGACATTGCCTTCATGGATGGCGGGGCAGCGTGGGTTGGATGGCAACAGTATGGCCTCGATGCTCTTGCAGCCGATCAAAAATCCGATGGAAGAACATACTACAGCGCACATGCCGTTGTGCTCAAAGATTCAGAAATTGCCCAAGCCCACCTTGATGATGATCCAGCAACAGACCCATTTTCCTTGATGGCTGGAACAACCTCATGCCACACAGGGTGGCTCAAATCAGCGGGGATGCTCCTTCCAATGGGTTTCCTCATCGGCAATGGATACGCGAACGTAATCGGTGATGCAAATGATGTTGAATCATTGCGCTCAACCATTACCAACTTCTTCAATGAGGACGCAAGCATCCCCGACTCGGGAACTCCATACTACTCGTACAGCGGCGCAGTGAAGTGCCTCTCTGAGGGCGTTGGCGACGTAGCGTTTGCAAAGGACTCCACGATTGCATCTTATTGCGGTAATGAAGATCCAACGACAAATGAAGCATGGTGCTTGCCAGAATCCGACTATGTCTTACTTCCTTCCTACGGAAACGCACCGTCTCACCCTGTGATGTACAATCCAGCAACCTCGGATGCAAGCACAATGACGCTTGTCCAAGAGGTGCTTGTGGACATGAAAAACACAGAAGACGGCCAATCCATCCTTGAAAATGTGTTGAACACACCTGCTATTTCCGCAACAACTGCAGCAGATCATCTCTCTTCATATGGCAATTTGATTGAAGATGTCCCTGGTATTTCTTCCTACTTCGACTCGAAGTATGAAATTACGGAGTGAATTCGCAAGGTGTCTTCCTTGAATGAAAAACCGTCGGCGGAGCAATCCAGTCGCCTCACCCAACGGTGGATTGCTTCGTCGACATCTAAGGAGGCGCTCATGGCGCAAAAATCAAACATGATGCTCAACGATTTTGTTGAGTTGGACTCCAACCGTTTGAAAAAGACCCGCTTGTAGGGTCAACAGAGGGGATGCTATGAGTGACGACGCCATCTTATCCCTGAATGACCTTGTGATTGGCTACAATGAGCCTCTCTGTGAACCGATTACGTTGGAGGTCAGGCCGGGAGAAATCATTGCCATCCTTGGATCTTCTGGGATTGGTAAAACCACACTTGTTCGTACCATCGCGGGGCTCGTTCGGCCGCTGGAAGGTGATTTTGATCTTCATGTTGAACGGCGAGGGGGTTTGGGGTACATCCCACAGCGGCTTGGACTTGTTCGACACGCCACGGTCGCTCACAATGTATCTCTAGGGGCGAGGCTGAACATTCCATGGTCAAGAACCATGTTCAAAGAGCGGAAAGAACGCACATATGATGCGATTCGTACGCTTGGGATTGAGGAAAAGGCCTCAGAACCTGTGCGTCGATTGTCCGGCGGGCAACAACGGCGTGTGGCGACAGCGAGGACTTTGGCTCAGCGCCCTCAATTAATGCTTGCAGATGAATTCCTTGGAGAATTGGATCAGCATAATGTGGATATCGTTTTGGGCGCAGTACAGGGGCTTGTAAGCAAAGGAACTGCTGTGATTATGGTTGAACATCACGAAGACAATGCCAAGGAATTTGCAACCCGTGTGTGGGAAATCAAGGACAAGTGCTTCTATGACATGTCCATCGAAGAGTGGGAGATTCACTCCTTGAAGGGGGAAGAGGAATGAAATACCGATTATTTGGTATCGTGGTTCTTCTCTTTTTCTTGGCCTGGCGTACGCTTGACGGTCTTGTCGAAGGAGATTGGGGTCGTTTGGAAGGGGGCTTATCGAACCTAAGCGTCTTTTTTTCTGAAAGCATGTGGCCACCAAATTGGAGTGTACTAGAGGCTCGGTCCTATCCCGTGTGTGAGCAAGACATCGAGTTCTTTTGTTCGGTCGGCTACCTCGGCATGATGGAAACTCTAAAGATCGCATTCGTCTCCACCATTCTTGGATTCATTGGGGCTATCTTCTTTTCATCACTTGCTGCGCGAAATCTTATGCCGCTTGCGATTGCTCTTCCGGCACGGGTGTTCCTCTCGGCTGTGCGAAGTTTACCCAGTCTTATTTGGGCCATATTGTTCGTGATCGTCATTGGCTTTGGGCCTCTATCTGGCGTTTTAGCCATGACCTTCTACACTATTGGCTATCTAGGGAAATTGCAATATGAAGTCTTTGAAGGCATGCCGAACGATCCCCTTGAGGCAGGTCGAGCAATGGGGCTTGGCCGTTCCAGCATTCTCCTCAACATCGTCATTCCAGAAAACAGTAACCATCTTCTGAGCCAATTGATGTTTATGTTCGAATACAACGTCAGGCATGGTACCGTAATCGGTATTGTAGGTGCAGGTGGTATTGGATACTACATCAACACGTACCTGAAATTCTTGCAATATGACAAAGTCCTTGCCCTGCTCATCTTGATTTTCATCGTTGTCGTGGTGATTGATTTGCTCTCATTGGCTGTACGTTCGTTTGTCAACGAAGAAGGTGATGTACGAAAGCCAACGTGGCTTACGCTCTTGAAGAATTTTGGAATCTGATGGTTCACATACTCAAGATTCAACTGAGAAGAATCAGCTCACTCAGCTGCGATGTGAACTGCTCCATCCTTGTAGAACACTTGAATTCGATCTGGCACTTTGCGAGTCAGCGCTGCGACCGCTTCGTAGACTTCATCCTGCTTGACCTTGAACGAACGAGCAGCCTTTGCTGTTGACCATGCTACTGTTTCGAAATCAGATTGACGAATCCACTCAAAGATGCGTGCTTCCAATTCAGTTAGGTCTTCGGCCATGCTACGGCCACGGGGCCATAGATGAAAACAACACCGATTGATAGAGACCTATAATCAGAGCACTTCAGTGCAAAGCAACCATGCGACGGCAGCACTCTTCGGCGTCAATATACCCTTCCAGTAATGTGTTGAGGGCTTTTGTGAATGGGATTTGAATCTTCAAAGCCTCTGCCCGTTCACCAAACATCTGCGCTGCGCGCACGCCTTCAGCGACCATGTGCATCTCGTCGAGGGCTTGTTCAAGCGTAAGGCCAGTGCCAAGTTTTTCGCCCATGGACCGGTTTCTGCCATGAGGTGAAGTCGCTGTGACGTACAAATCACCCAAGCCTGCAGGGCCAAAGGCCACTTCAGCTCGAGCACCGAGTTTGGGAAGAAGCAAGCAACCTTCTTTGAAACCGGCCATGAAAATTGCTGCTTTGAGGTTGTCACCACCGAGGGTTCCAACCTGTTTCAAGCCGTCAACAAGGCCGCAAGCAAGCGCTACGACATTCTTGAACGCGCCCCATAATTCAGCACCAGCAGGATCAGCAGCCGGGTGGAGAATAAAGGTTTGAGTGGTCAAGGTTGAGGCTAAATGCTTGGCTACAGAGACGTCTTCGCTTGCGACAAGAGCCGTGGTCATGACACCTCCTGCAGCCTCTGGGGCAATGGTTGGTCCAGTGACGACGGCTAACGGATTGTGTTTGTCAGCAGCATGCAGTTTTTCGTGAATCGCTTGTGAAATGAGTTGGTTTCCAGGTGCGAGGCCTTTTGCTAAGTCCAAAAGCACGTGGCCAGGTCGAAGATGGGGGATGATCTGATCGACAACACCGAGGATGACTGCTGATGGAACAGCGAGAACAACAATCTCAACACCGTCGAGTGCTTCTTCGATGTGCATTGTTGCTTCCATCCCTTCGACGGGGTGATTTGGAAGGTATTTTTTGTTGATACCTTCCATTGTGATCGATTCATAGACTTCCTGTTCGATGGTCCAACCTTTGACATGATGTCCATCAGCAAGCCACATACGGGCAATTGCAGTCCCCCAGTTTCCAAGTCCAAGAATTGCGATATGTGCCATGGTGAACAATGCTCACGCGGTCCACTTCATTTATCTTGATTCCCACAGTTGAACAGGTCAGGAAAGGGGTTTGTGAAGGTCTTGCAACACTGCGAGCGGTTCAGAACAAGTCATCATCGTCTTCTTCGAAGTCAAAGACATCATCGTTCTTCTCTTCCGCCTTTGCCTTGGTTGCTTTCTTCTTTGGTGCTTTCTTAGCGGGCTTTTCTTCCTTTGCTGGAGCCTTTTCTTCTGCAACTTCCGCTGCAGGTGCTTCTTCCGCCTTCTTTGCACCAGACGTTGCATCGGGACGAAGGGCTGCTTGTTGGGCTTCTTTTGCGGCCAAGGCTGCGGGCGTGGTGCCGGTTTGTGCTGCTAAGGCGCGTCGTCGGTTTTCTCGAGCCTTTCGCTCAAGTTGGCGATGCCTTGACTTTTCGATGCTCTGCAACATGTACATGGCATCGTGTTCGAGAAGCGGTGAGTCTGAAATCAGGGTGATGTCCAACCAACCACCATCTTCAACAATAAATTCAGCCAAAGGTTCGAAGTTCAAATCTGATTTCTTGATCTGGGTGTAGTGCATAGCATTTCCAGTTCGGTGTTCAACACCTGAGAAATGGCAATAAAACTCCTTTGTACCAATCGTTTCACGCACTTCGTCAAACAATTCGCCATAGTCTTCTGATGTACGCATCTTCCCATGGCCTCGGGCGTGGATGTGAGCGATGTTGAGCACAGGGATTGTTCCCTCAACGTGATTGACCACTTCGAGGACTTCCTCGAGGCTGCCCCACAATTCCTGTCGCCCAGAAGTTTCAATTCCAATCTTGGAAGGTGTACCGTTCTTGATCCAAGGGAAGACGGGGAATTCATCCTCATCGTCGTGCCAAATTTCTGCGACACGATCGACCACACCAGCGAACACATTCGCCACTTGCTCATTTGCCGCCGAGCCGGGACTCATGCCACCATAGTGGCCAGCGTGGAGGGTAATGTGCCTTGCATTGATGGTTCGTGCTGCTTGGAGTGTTGATTCAATCTTCGCTAACGAGCGGCCACGCTCGACTCGGTTGCCGAGCAACTCAGAATAATACGGGCCGTGAATGTTCATTTCAAATTCAGTTTTGTTGGCTAGGACGCCAGCCTGCCAGTACTGTTCAAAGTGATTTGGAGCCACCATTCGAACGGTTTGAACTTCCATGGTTTCAAGTCCGAGCGAAATGATATCGTCCATTCCTTCGACGATTGTGCGTCCTTTGCACGACAATGGTACGCCTGCAGGTCCGAGTTTTACTGGCATACTTGGCATCCCCGCAGGTTCAAGCCAAGGGCCATCCTATGATAATCCCTTTCCGTTGGCTGTCCGCAAAATCTTGAGATTTCATGGCCCCTGCTGATGATGAATGCATACGACCCTTCATGAACTCCTTCGGTTGAGCATGCACCATGGAAGACGAAGTTCAGGCTGCTATTGATGCGTTCAAGAACGGGAAGCCCGTGTGTCTTTTTGACTCCGAAAAGCGAGAAGGAGAAACCGACCTTTTGTTCCCCGGACAATGCGCTGAGCCCAAAACCATGAGGCAACTTCGTCTCGATTGTGGGGGTCTGCTCTTTTTGGCAATCGGTCACGATGTCGGGGAACGTTTCTCCCTCCCGTTTCTCCAAGACCTCCACACGCATCCAGCGCTTGTCGATCAACACAACGTGCTCAATCATTTGGTGACCAATGATTTGCGCTATGATGCTCGCTCTGCATTCACCCTCTCGCTCAATCACAGGAAGACCTACACGGGAATTACGGATCACGACCGAGCGCTCACCACCCGAAGGTTTGCAGAATTGACAGAGGAGTTAATCCAAGCAGAGGTCAGTGGTGAAGCTGCACAAGTGGCGCTTGGAAAAGAATTCAGAACACCTGGCCACATCCCTGTCTGCAGAGAAACAGAAGGTGGTCTCTCACGTCGACAAGGCCACACTGAACTCGCAGTTGGGCTTGCTCGCTTGGCAGGCATGACACCAGTCGTCATCGGTGCTGAGATGTTGCAGCCAGATGGCGACAATGCATTGTCTGTGTCAGACGCAAGAGCGTGGGCCAAACAACGAAATATTCCGTTCTTGGAAGGTGCACAACTCATCGATGCTCTGGGAATTTGATTCAGCCGGTAGAACCTTGTGCAAGTGCAGGATGACAAGAATAGGTGAGGCTATGAAGCGCGTGATGGCCGTAGGTGTGTTTGACTTGCTACATGCCGGTCATTTGCATTACATGGAGCAAGCCAAAGCACTCGGTGATCACCTCACCGTTGTGGTTGCCCACGATGACACGGTTCGAAAGCGAAAGCATGAGCCAGTGACAGGCCAAGACTTACGCCTACGCATGGTCCAGGGCTTGAAGCCAGTCGATGCTGCTGTGATCGGTAATCCTCCCGATGTGCCCATTTTTGATATTCTTCCGACCATTAACCCCGATGTGATCGCCTTAGGGTATGATCAAGAACATGCTGAAGATCGAATCCGTTCCAAACTCATTGAACTTGGCTATGAAGGAATTGCAGTAACTCGGGTCGAAGGGTTGTCAGAGGACTTGGATGGCACACGAAAAATCATAGCACGAATTTTGGAACGTGCCCAAACCAACGAACGGGGTGATGATTGATGTTCACCGGTATCGTTCAGGGCAAAGGCCGTATCGAAGCCATTGTCGATGGAACCACGATTCGTACGCTGAGCATTGAATTGCCAAACACCAATGACCTCGCCATCGGGGCGAGTGTGGCCATTAACGGAGTTTGCCTGACAGCAACACAGATCGATGGGCACGTCGTCAACTTTGATGTGATTCAAGAAACGCTTCACAGAACCACCATCGGCGAACTTGTTGTGGGTTCGGAGGTCAACGTCGAGCGCTCTCTTACGTTTGGTGATGAAATAGGAGGCCACCTGTTGTCGGGCCACATCATGGGCACTGGACGTATTCAAATGGCAACAGAGTTGGGTGAAGGTATGGATTTCCAAGTTCTTGTTCCTGAAGAGATGAGAAAGTACGTCTTGGAGAAGGGCTACATCGGGGTTGATGGCATCTCTCTCACGGTTGGTGAGGTTCAAGACGGGGCGTTCAAGCTTCACATTATTCCTGAAACATTGCGACTGACGACCTTAGGGCAGCGCTCTATTGGCGACGCAGTGAACCTTGAAATTGATTCATCAACTCAAACGATTGTCGCCACAGTCGAACGTTATCTTTCACAACACAATGGGGCATCATCATGAATCAATCGATAGCACTGGTCTGTGGTTCATTCCACAAGAACGAAATTGAACGCATGCTCGAATGGGCGAAAGATGAAGCGAAGAAACATGATTTGAATGTTGAATCAGTGGTATGGGTGCCAGGAGCCATGGAAGTTCCTCTCGCCGTCGATCGCTTGCTTGCGGATGAGAGCATCGATGCAGTGGCCTGCCTCGGTATCATTGAACGAGGTCAAACACAACATGGACTGGCGATGGGCCAAGCCGTCATCAAATCCATCATCGAATTGCAACTCGTTCATGAGAAACCAGTCGGTCTAGGAATCATCGGTCCAGGTGCAGAACCAGAGCACATCGAACCTCGCTTGGAACCGCATGCCAGAGCCGCCGTCTCAGCCATAGCAGTGATGCTTTGAGTACCCAAAGAATGGACCAGTTCTATCAACATCAACCCATTTGAATCAATGTGAATGTTCAAGTGATGAGTCCCACCATTCAAACCTACAGGAGTTGCACAGTATGTCCGAAACACACAATGTCATCATCATTGGATCTGGTCCAGCTGGATATACTGCTGGACTTTATGCAGCGCGAGCTATGCTCAAACCTCTCATGTTTGCAGGCTATATGTCTGGTGGTCAGTTAATGCTTACTTCCGACATTGAGAACTTCCCTGGCTATCCTGAGGGCATTGGTGGACCAGAAATGATGATGCAACTTCGCGAACAAGCAGAACGGTTTGGGTTGGAAGTTCAAGATAAAAATGTGGAATCTGTGGATGTTTCTGAGCGACCATACAAGGTGGTTGTCGAGGGTGAGACCTTCCTTACGCATTCAATCATTGTGTGCACGGGTGCAGAGTCCATTTGGCTGAACAAACCCGGAGAGGAAGAACAGAAAGGTCGCGGGATTTCGACATGCGCAACATGCGACGGTGCTTTCTTCCGTGATGAAGAAGTGATGGTTGTTGGTGGCGGGGACTCAGCTTGTGAAGAAGCGACGTTCCTCACAAGATTCGCATCAAAAGTGACGCTTGTCCATCGTAGAGATGTGTTTAGAGCATCCAACATCATGTATGAACGAGCAGCAAATCATGAGAAGATCGAAATCAAAACCTTCCGGCAAGTCCAGTCCTGGCTGTCCGATGAAAAAGGACTTACAGGCGCTGTGCTGGAAGATCCTCGTGATGGTAGCACGGAGACAATTTCGGTCACCGGTGCGTTCATCGCCATCGGTCACAAACCAATCACTGGTTTCCTTGGTGGTCAAGTTGAAACCGACGAAGAAGGCTACATTGTTCACAAGCGACATACCATGACGTCCGTCGAAGGCGTATTTGCAGCCGGGGACGTCGTTGACACCCGCTACAAGCAAGCCATTACGGCAGCTGGTATGGGTTGCCAAGCGGCCATGGATGTCGAAAAGTGGCTTGAAGACAACCATCTTTGATTTGACAGTTGATTTTATCAAAGGCTGCAGGCTGGTTAGGCTATGCAACCCGGGCAACAACCCCCTCAAGGATTTCAGTGGGATTCAGCTGGTCAGCAGACGACGACTCAACAACAGTTCCAGCCAGCTCCCCAGATGATCCAAGGAACAACGCAGACCATGATGGGTGGTGGAGCCTACGGCCAACATCAAATGATGGTCCAACCGTCAACCAATGCCACAGCAGCCCTCGTGATTTCACTTGTCGCATTGGTTGGTGGTTTTATCGCCGGCCTTCCATTTTGTCTCGCACCTATTTCTCTGATCATGGCCAATAGTGCATTGAAAACCACAACAATGCATCCTGGACACTCGGATCATGGCCTTGCACGTGCGGCTCAAATCATTTCAGCCATCATCACAGGTTTGATGGTTATCGGTTTTGTAGGCTTCGCTCTCTTCATTGGTCTTCTCATGACTCAAGGTTTTTGATACGATTTCCATGTCGAACGAACACCGGTATGCTCGCCATTTGGTGCTCCCCGGTGTCGGTTCTAAAGGGCAGAAAAAACTCGATCAAGCACGTGTCCTCGTGATTGGCGCTGGTGGCCTTGGAAGCCCTTTGTTGCTGTACCTTGCAGCTGCTGGTGTAGGGCGAATCGGCATCGTTGATGATGATGTTGTATCCCTTTCAAACCTCCAACGACAAGTGATTCATTCCTCTTCAGCCATCGGAGAAAAGAAAGTACATTCAGCAAAAAGACGCCTTGAGGAATTGAATGACGAGATTCAGATTGATGCCTTTGATGCTCGCCTCACACCAAACAATGCCATTGAGATTTTGAGTGGTGGTTGGGATGTGGTGGTTGATGGGTGCGATAATCTTCCGACTCGTTACCTTGTAGATGATGCATGCACTTTACTTGACTTGCCTTGGGTGTACGGTTCTATATATCGATTTGAAGGCCAAGTCAGCGTATTTAATTTCAATGGTGGTCCGTGCTACAGGGACCTTTTCTCAAACCCACCCCCTTCAGATGCAGTCCCTTCCTGTGCAGAAGGTGGTGTGCTCGGGGTGTTGCCAGGAGTCATTGGATCACTTCAAGCAAATGAAGTCATCAAACTCATCCTTGGATTGGGTGAACCCTTGAACGGTCGACTTCTTGTCTATGATGCTGAGGCAATGGCATTCAACCAACTCCGGTTTGAGCGAAATCCTGATCGAATTCCAACCTCAAATCTCGAACAAGTAGAGGCGATGTTTGAATCTCCAGAGTGGTGCCTACATGCAGACCCAAGGCGGTTAATTCAAGAGGGTGATGCCTCCGATAGAGCATCCATGTTCGAAAGCATCTCCATGACCAACTTCATTGCTCGAAGAGCGGAGGGATGGACGCCCTACATCCTTGATGTTCGCTCTTTAATGGAATACAATCAGGCTCACGTGGCCTCATGTGACCATCAAGTCCCACACGAATCGGTGGTCTCATCTCTTGATGTGCTGCCTAAAGACAACGACATCGTGATTCACTGCAAAAGTGGCATGCGCTCGCAAGTCGCGGCAATGTTGCTGATTCAAGCGGGCATGAACGGTTCGAAGCTTTACAATCTCGAAGGTGGTATCCTTGCCTGGCAAGCAGCCCTTCCTGAGGAAATTATGTCCTCTTGAGTTCTGCCTTTTCTGTGCTGTTCGTGAACCAACACTGTGTGGCTTAAATTAGGCGTGAGGTTCAAGACTCCGTTCTACCCCCTGCACACGAAAGGGGGGGGAATATGCCCAAGGTAATCGTTGCAGATGAGAATGAAGGGCGAAGAGGCCTTCTGGCCAATACCCTCGAAAGAGAAGGCTTCGAAATTACCCGTGCTGGTACCTTAAGACAAGCTGAAGGTACAGCCCTTGCCATCATGCCTGAAGTGGTTTTAATCGATAGTGAATGGAAAAACGGTGATGCTATTGACGCTTCCCAACGGCTCATGAGTGATCCTGAATTTGCCTTCAAGTGTCGCATCGTTATTCTCTCTCGAAACACTGGCAAAGAATACCTTGTCAGCGCTGCCCAGGCTGGTGTGGCAGAAGTGATGGGTAAGCCAATCGATATGTCAGCGCTCGTTGAACAACTGCACCGTCACACGCGTAAGCAATTCGTTCCCCCTCCTGCTGAAGTCAATACTGGAGGTGGAACCGGTGGAACCTTCGATGTTTCCATGACCATGGGTGACAGCAAATGGGCCCTGCCGATGCTCAAAGGACTGGTTGGCCCGGAAAAAATCGACAGTGGATTCATCGACGAAATCCTTGGCCAAATGGGTGAAGAAGGCTTGGAAGTCAATGAAGAACTCGACCCGTCGGTGATGTCTGCCATGCTCAGACTTGCTCTGAATAAATTGGTTGGTGAATCTGATGGCGAAGAAACTGTGCCAGCCCAAGGCTCAGAAGGGCCTTCTTTTGCAGATTTGAAGCGCAGTGAATCTCTTGGCAAAGGCAAAGGAGCACTTGCATCGATGAAGCAGGGGTTCAAATCCTCAATGGAAGACATATTGGAAGCACAAGCACAGGGTTTGGCTGATGATGTTGAAACCTCAATGGATGGTATTTTAGACGAGGCGCCTGATTTGATTACCATTCATCATGAGAGCACGATGACGCCAATTGATCCTGAAGTGCTCAAACTTACCAGACTGACCACTGAATTTGTGTCTGATTTGATGTGGAACCTCGGCAGGCCGGGGGCTGTTTCTGACATCACCCTCATGACTCAGGTCGAAGATGCGGCTCAAATGTTGCAGGACGTGCTCGATTCCTTGCCTGCAGCGGAGGAAGAGGAATGAGTTCCACCCCTTCGATACCAACACCATCAGAAATGCAACTGCTCGATGGAAAAGACAGCCTTCAACAAATGAAGGAGCACCAACCTCGATTGTACAGGTGGCGCGCGCTCTTCGGCGTTGTCATTCTTTTCTGTTGTGCCGTAGCAGGTTATGTTTTGTTCAAGGATGCAGTTTCAATCATCGCGTGGTTTGAGGATCTAGGGCCAATCGGACCAGTCTTGTTTTCTCTGGCGATCGCACTTTCCATCGTATTCCTCATTCCTTCTCCTTTGCTGAAAGTCGCAGCAGGTGCTATTTTTCCATATTGGATTGCAGTCGTGGTAAATTATGCTGCCTCGCTGATTGGAGGTATGATTGCCTTCTTGATTGGAAGGTGGCTTTTCAGAGATCTCATCCAACAATCAATTTCGAAGGATGAACGATTGGCACGGATCGAAGATTCTTTGGCAGCAGATGCTCTGCGGATTTCCATCTTGGTTCGATTGTCGCCCGTCATTCCAGATGAATGGTTGAACTACATGATGTCGGCAAGTCCAGTGTCCTTCCGTGTCTTCATGCTTTCAAATGCGACCAGTTTTGTTTATTCGTTCGCTTATGCCTATTATGGGTTTGTTCTTGGCAGCCTTGCGCTCAATAGGAGCGCTATACAAGGCGTCCAAACTTCACCCGTTGGGGTAGCGGTTCTTGTTTTGGGTATTTTTGCTTCGATCTTCGCCACCGTCTACATTACACGAGCCTCTAAGGCTGCTTTGGGTGGTGCTTTGAGTTCTGAAAGCGAATGAGGCACTCAAGATTGAGCCAATTTTTTTGGCCGCTGGTTTTGTATTCGTGTGTCGATTGGCCGAACCATGAGCCAAGGCGACTTACCTGCGATTCATGGTTCAGAATGGAGGGCAAAGGCGCCGCTCACATTCACCCAGCCGTTGCTTGCTGACGCAGCCAGAACCGAAGTTCTCCGCTTTGTGGCTCAGCGTCATGACGGGCACCTCTTCCTCGTCGCCAATGTATGGGATGTGTTGGTTGAAAATGAACCATCCCAGTTTGAAGGGGAATCATGGCACACGTTCACAACCCGCTTTATCGAAGCAGTTCATCGAGGTCTTCAAGCCCAAATCAAGGCGAAAATGGGCCAAG
Organism: Candidatus Poseidoniaceae archaeon; assembly: GCA_965662715.1. Lineage (GTDB taxonomy): Archaea > Thermoplasmatota > Poseidoniia > Poseidoniales > Poseidoniaceae > MGIIa-L1. Next base: position 26,374 of record CBFIIS010000014.1, read on the forward strand.
ATGAAGGGGTTGAGGTAATTCCACGCCGCACTATGGATGAGTTTCTTGACCGGCGCGCTCAACATTTCCTTGTCGACTTGCGTCTCACCTTCCGTCGTTTAGCACATTACATGGCGGTTGGCATTGGCCAACGGCTTGAATGGCAACGCATGATGACCCGAACTCGGAAACTCGATGCTCACCTCAAAACCATCTATACTGATGGAATGGCCACTCCAGACGGAGGGACGTTCGGTGGCAAAGGCTTCCGTTCAACTTGGCAAGAAGGCGTTGTAGCCGTCGCAACGGCTCTGCAGCGTCAACCTGATGCACCTCGGGATGCCCTTCCTGGAAAAGGGTATGATGGCGATTTGGTTGCGCCAATGATCAGGGATATCGGGCTTGGTCTCGCCATGGGTGACACCCCCCTCGATGTCATGGCAGCAAATTTAGGAAAAGCAGGATCAAACCAAAACGGAGGCTGGGAAAATGCTGGAGGCCGAGATTTACACGTTGGTGCCTGGCATGTTGGCGTGCTTCCCCCGACAGCACCTCTTCCAATCGCTAGCGTGACCATGACCGGTCTCGCTTTTGCTGCGTGGCGACAGAAGCTCGATCGCTTCCATGTGGCTTGCATCGGTGAAGGGGCATCTTCTTCCGGAGAATTTTGGGAGGCAATGAACCTTGCAGGAGCACGTGGTTTGCCGATTTGTTATATCCTACAAAACAACCAAATTGCTCTTGATACACCTCCTGCAAAACAATCTGGCGTTGAGGTTTGGGCGGACAAAGCCGTTGCCATGGGCTTCCCAGCATGGACCATCGACGGTTCAGACCCCGCAGCGTGGCATGCGAGTGCCGCTGTGGCTCGAGAATTTGCTATGGACGGGGGAGGTCCAACATTGATTCATGTCGAGACAATGAGGGGTTGTGGACATGCCCACCACCATGATGATCTCTACCTTGGTAATGCTTCAGGGACCCCACCGGGGTACGTCGATCGAGACCTTCTTTCGTATTGGGAAGCCAAGGACCCAATTCCGACGCACAGGCAGTTGCTGCTCGACCTTGGTGTTGACGAAGTTGCATTGACAAATATGGAAGATGAGGAGCAAACGCTCGTAGATCAAGCCCTCAAAGATGTGACAGAAATGCCTTGGCCGGAACCGGAAACGGTGACAAAAGGTGTGACGACCCTCAATGATGCTGAAACACATCAACAACGGTTTGAACGACTTCAAAATCCATTCGAAGGTTCAGATACACCGGCTCCAATGGGATTAGGTGAGACCAGTCTGGAGTATGTTGAAACCGGAGGTTGGACCTATGCGAGGGCGATTCAACAAGCGATGGCTGACATTGCCACACGACACGGAGATCAATGCGTTTTCATCGGTGAAGATATGGAAGTCGCTGGTGCTTTCGGGATGAATATGGCCCTCAAAAATGCAGGCCATGCTGAGAAGTTGGTCGATATGCCACTGTGTGAAGCCGTCATCGTCCACACCGGAACTGGAGCGGCCCTTTCGGGTATGCGGCCTATGGTTGAAATTCAATTTGGAGGGTTTGCAGCTCTTGGATACAACGCTCTCATCAACAACGCAGCTATGCTGCGCTGGCGCTGGGGTGCCGATTGCCCAATGACCATTCGAGTGCCACTTGGTGCAAAGACCCGCTCTGGTCCATTCCATGCCAACATGATCGAATCTTGGTTTGCCAATGACCCAGGCATGGTTGTTATCGCTCCTGGTTGCCCTCAAGACGCCTATGATCTCTTGATGGAGGCAGCAGAACTGAATGATCCAGTCATTATGCTCGAGCATATTGGTCTGTATGGCCTTGGTGGTGGGTTAACTGGCTGGGGCCAAAACATCAACCAAAAGGTGGACACTGCCCCTGTCAAGAAAGCGATTGAAGATGGACAACGGCACAAGATCGGTAAAGCCGCCGTCATTCGTGGCGGCCGTGACATAACCTTGGTGACATGGGGTTCAATGATTCACATTGCAAAGCAAGCCGCAGATGTTCTTTCAGGTGATGATATTGAAGTTGAAATCATTGATTTACGTACGCTTCTACCGTTTGATGCTCAAACCTGCATCGATTCAGTCACTCGAACGGGACGACTTGTGATCCTTCAAGAGGGCCAGTGGAATGGTGGTCTTGGGCACACCCTTCAGAGCAGAATTCTCGAATCAAGTTTCTATTCACTTGAAGCAGCACCAGTTGTGATTGGTGCAATCGATACACCAGTTCCCTTCTCGCCTCCACTGGAAGATTTCACCGTTCCTTCGCTTGATCACGTGATCGAAGTGGTGCGCTTTAGTGCTCAATCCTGAGGCTGCTTTTTCCCATAGATGCGAATGTACACCTCTGCAGCAATGAGTGCACCAGCGATTGTAGTCAAACTATAGAAGGGTATGCTGGAAGCAAACCCGCCAACAAGATTTGGTCCGAGGGTACGAGCGGGATTCATCGATGCCCCAGTCAATGGACCGAAGAAATAGGCTAGAATTCCAACAGCACCCCCGACAAAAAAGGCGATGGAAACATGGGTTTCAGATTTGACGACAATCCAATAGATCGAAGCCATGAGTGAAAAAGTGATGAAAATTTCAACTGCTGTACCTTGAAGCATGCTCACACTGGTTGCAAGTTGTGTTTCTCCAGCGCCGCCGAGCATCCATGCAGCAGTCAAAGCACCTGCAAGTTGGGCTGCAATGTAAGGTGCTAAGGCTTCTTTCTCAAGATGGCCTGAACGTGTGAAAGCAATGCTCACCGCTGGATTGATATGGGCACCACTGATTGGCTGCAGAGCTAAGATAGCGAGTGTTACTGCAAGGCCAAAAGAGATGGAAATTAGCCAACCAGGAGCGTTCATGGCTATGCTCCCGCAACCAACACCAACCATGAACCAAGTACCAATAAATTCGGCAAAGGCACGCTTCAGCATGAGGGAGTGCGACCGACTGAGGATTATGTTCCTTTTGAATTGAGAATATTGAGTTGAACCCAAGACAAGGGTGAAGAAGGAGGGCGTTCAGCGCAAACCATGGAGTCCGGCCAGAAGGTAATGGGGATTCCTCAATTGGTCCATTTTCAGACCCTCATCACCACTGGTGCCCTGTTCCTTGGTCTGATCGGTTTGAAGGTGATTTCTGCAGAGTTAAGCGTGAACAATATTGCCGTGACGCTGAGCATTGCCATATTGGCACTTTTCCTGCTTATTTTTTCTGCTGATTTCTTCATCGAAGGCGCCAAAGGGTTAGCCCGTCGTGGAGGATTGCCAGAGGTTGTGATTGGCTTGACCATCGTTTCAATTGGTACCTCGTTGCCTGAAATTCTGGTCACAAGCTCGGCGGCAAACACCATTAATTCTGATCCAGCCTTAGCTGATTTTGCCATTGGCGGTATCCTCGGATCAGTGTTTGTTCAAATCACACTCATTATGGGAATCGTGGTGGTGAACCGAGGTCTCAAAATCAGGGAATCCTGGCTGAAAAGAGATGGTCAAATCATGCTCCTCTCAGTGCTCATTCTGAGTTTCTTCTTAATCACCGAAGGAACCCTTCAGCAATGGGAGGCCGGAATCTTAGTCACTCTCTATGTCGTCTACATCACATGGTTGCTCACCAATCGAAAAGAGATTCAAGCAGAGGAGATGGAATACGTAGAAACGACCGAAACCCATGGCTCTTCATGGAGCACAACGGCCTACATTGTAATGGTCATTGTTGGCTTATCTTTCGCTGTATTTGCAGCAGAACAACTCGTCAATTATGCCCAATTGATTGCCAGCGATCTTGGTGTGCCAGAAGCAGTTGTTGGCACCACGGTCTCGGGGATAGGTACTTCCTTACCTGAATTGACCATAGCGCTCATGGCAGCACGACGTAGTCAAGGTGTGGCTATTGGAACACTCATCGGCTCGAACATTACCGACCCTTTGCTTTCAATCGGCATTGCAGGTCTTATTCATCCATTGGCCATCACTGATGGCGGTTATGACTTGATCATCTACATCATCATGCCATTCACAGTGATTGGCTGTCTGTCAGCGTTGCTGATGATGAGAACTGCATATGAATTTAGGAAATGGGAAGGCTGGATTATGATCAGCATCTATGTTGCATTCTTGCTTTCGCTCGAACTCTACCGTCGAGGCATCATTGCATTTGGTTGAAACAATGGAGACATAAAGGGTGGCCTCCTCCCCTAAGCATGGTCAACTTCCAACTTGATGAAATGCAGGAAATGCTCAAGGAACTTGCTCACGAATTCGCAGTGGATGAAATCCGCCCACATGCGGAACACTGGGACGCTACCTCGACCTATCCCAAGGAAACCATCCAAGCAGCCCATGAAATGGGTTTGCTCAATCTTCACATCCCAGAAGCATACGGTGGACCAGGCCTTGGCTCAATGGAAGAAGTGCTTGTCAATGAGGAACTCGCTTGGGGCGATCCTGGTTTCGCAACTGCAGCGTATGCGACCGCTCTTGCTTGTGCACCTATCATCACCGGTGCGACCGATGCCCAAAAGGAGGTCTGGCTTCGAAAAGTCGCAGAGGAAGGAGCTCTCGCCTCATACGCTGTGACCGAACCAGGGGCTGGATCTGACGTTGCAGCATGCAAAACCACAGCTGTTCGTGATGGTGATGAATACGTCATCAATGGCTCGAAAATGTGGATCACTGGAGCAGGGCATGCAGACTTTTTCTTCGTTCTTGCAAAGACAGACGTTGACGCAGGCTACAAGGGCATGTCAGGATTCATTGTGGAAAAGGACACACCAGGGTTCAGTCTTGGTAAGAAAGAAACGAACATGGGGCAACGCTGCTCCGACACGCGTTCAATCACCTTCGACGATGTGAGGGTTCCTGCCGATTATCTCATTGGTGGTTCGGAATCTGGTGGATGGATGAACGCCATGAAAGCTTTCGATATGTCGAGGCCAAACATTGCTGCGCACGCTACTGGACTTGCACGTGCTTCTTACGAGCACGCTCTTCGCTATTCAGGTGAACGCAAAACCTTCGGTAAACATCTCCACCAGCATCAGGCCATTCAATTCATGCTTGCCGATATGAAAACCAAAATTGAAGCATCGAGAATGCTCACATGGAAATCGGCAGCTGAATCCGACGCAGGTCTTCGCAATACCGAGTCTGCAGCACACGCTAAGCGATTTGCTTCCGATACCGCCATGGAAGTCTCCACTGATGCGGTTCAGGTCTTTGGTGGGTATGGCTATTCAGAGGAATACCCAGTAGCACAATTGATGCGAGCAGCCAAGGTCATGCAGATTTACGAGGGTTCTTCTCAAGTTCAACGGATGATCATTGGTCGAGAAATCACCAAGGATTTGTGAATTATCGATCTTCTTCACGTCTTCGATGCCATTCTTCTTGCCGAGCAAGGTCCTCCATATGTTGTTCGTAGGCATCCCACAATCGCATCTCTGCAAGTTCTTCTTCCGTTAACGGCGATGGTTCATCTTGTAGTGATGGTTCAGGCTCCTCTGTGGGGGGCGCGTTCGCCTCGTGATTATGAAAGTCAGCGTCATCCCAATAGGGGTAAGGTTCCTCATGCTCATCTTCCATCGTTTCCTGATAAGGTGGGTTTCCAAAACCATCCATTGGGCCGCCAAACATTTCTCTGTAAATGACCATCTCGTCCTGAAAAACCATGATTTTTTCCAATTCGTCTCTCGGGCATACAATAAATTGAGCCAGTAATGGAATGGTCATGGCTGTCGTGAGATCATTGTGCAAGGAGAGGCATAACGCTGCAATTTTATCCCCAAATGGTAGATTCCCATTGGAATGTGTGCTGAGGCATAAATTTGCGCAATATCGATTTTTATGGATAATATCACGTTTTCGAGCCCCACCCATCACAATAGTGCGCCAGCCTCGGAAATCAAAACGAAGACGAGGGTCGCTCCCGTTGTTCAACCGTGCTTCGATGAGGTACCAACGGTTCGAACGGCCTTTGACCCGAATCGTGATCAGGCGATGATTCTGAACGATGTATTCTGCCCATTCATTTGCTTCAACAATGCTTCCAAGAAGCTCAAGTGAACGCTGCTCTGGTTCTGATAACTTGGGCTTGTTTTTCGACATGTGCTTGGAGCCACTCGAGTGTATTTGAACAACAAAGCAAACTACATGACTGGAGGGCATAACCCAAACTCATGGCCAGTGGATGCCCAGCCCTTGTTTTGGCAGCGGGTGCAAGCCAACGATTGGGCCAACCAAAAGCCCTTGTTGAAGTTGGTTCGACAACCTTGGTCGGTCTTGCAGTAAAGCGTTTACTTGACGCAGGCTGCTCGCCAGTGGTGGTTGTTACTCGTCAAGAGCTTCAGTTTGATGTCATGCTCCAATCCATGGATGCAACAGTCATTGTGAATGCAGACCCCGACGCAGGTAGGACAGGTACAGTTCAACGAGGTTTACTTGCGCTTATTGGCGACAAAGGACGCAATCCGCGAAAGGTCATCATCGCTCCAGTCGACCGGCCCGGTTGGTCGAAAGACCATGTTGTGCGCCTCATGGAACAGGAGCAAAGTTCGAATTTATCCAGCAACGGGAGACGAGGCCACCCACTTCTCATTCATTCGAACGACATCGAACAGATTTTGGCATCAGATCCAGAAACTCCATTGCGCAATCTCATTCATCCTCAACCATGTGATGTCGATGCACCCTATCTTACCCTTAACATCGACACTCCAGAAGATCTCCTTCTCTTAGAAGAGGCCAAAGATGCCTTGGCTTGCTGACCATACTTGTCTGGCGCAAATGGTATGTGTAAGCGCCACGAGGGATGACCATGACAGCCGCAGTGCTTGCTTGGGTGTTGACTCAACTCGAGCACGGTGACCGCGTCGTTCTCGCCAGTGTTGTTGACACATCGGGAAGCGTTCCCGGTAAGGTGGGGGCTCGTTTGGCGATGCGTTCGAGCGACCTTCATTGGACTGGTACAGTTGGTGGGGCTGGCCTCGAGATGATGGTGCTCAAAGAGAGTTCATCAATGTTGGAAGCACACCGCCTTGCGGCTGGAAAAGTACTCACCTACGGGCTCAACAAAGGGGCGAAGGGCTATGAAGTAACACCGCTGGATTCCCTTTGCGGGGGCCGTGTGACCCTAAGTTTGGAGGTTCTGATTCCAATGCCACATGTGTTGTTGATTGGAGGAGGCCACTGCGCCAAAGCCATTGCTCCTGCGCTGAGTGCGTTGGGATGGGACCATTCGATCCATGATACTCGAGCAGAATTCAGTGACCACAACGCCTTCCCTGAAGCGAAGCACCACCTGCACATGGACGCTCAATCATTTGTTCATTCGCACGATCATTCCGCACTATCAAGGTATTCCGATGTTCTGTTTTTAGGTCATGACTGGGCTGAAGATCAACTGCGTTTGCTCGGTATTCTTGAAACTCTTCAGTCCTCCAATTCGAAGCTCGATGGTGAGCAGAGCCCTCGGATTGGCGTGATTGGTAGCCGGTCCAAATGGCAATCCTTTGAGCAGGCAGCGCTTGATCATGGTATTGCACAAGAGCTGTTGGACCAAGTTGTATGCCCAATTGGAATTCAAATCGGAGCTGAGTCTCCAGAAGAAATTGCTGTTGCCGTTGTGGCTCAAATCATGGCAGCACACAAAGGCGTGAACCCATCTGATGGTTCATGGCGATGATTGGTTGGCTTGAAACACGTGCTTTCTGAAGTACTTGAGTTCCTCAATCGATTCAAGGATGTCATCAAGAGCAAGGTGTGCCCCCTTCTTTTCATACCTGTCAACATCGGGGTACCATCGACGTGCTAATTCTTTTATTGTCGAGACATCAATCATTCTATAATGTAGGTAATCGACAAGTTGTGGCATTTCCTTTTCCATGAATTTCTGATCATTCCAGACGCTGTTGCCACACAATGGTGCCTTTCCTTCAGGCACCCATTTTTTCAAGAATTCCAAGGTCTGCGCCTCTGCTTCTTGAACAGAAACACCTTGTTCCCTCACCCGTTGAACAAGCCCACTGCTCGTGTGATGGCTGGTGTTCCATTCATCCATTTGAGCCAATAATTCATCCGATACGTGGACTGCAAGGTTTGGGCCTTGAGCAAGGATGTTGAGTTCCCCATCGGTCACCACCGTTGCAATCTCAATAATCGATTCCTTTGTCACATCAAGACCGGTCATCTCCAAGTCAATCCATACCATTCGGTCCTTTTCCTCGGCCATATGAGAGGCACGATGACTCAGTTCTTCAATACGGCGTAGGGTTCATCAGCAACTGGTTGCGACCAGCCTCCATGGCGGATGTGGGTGATGCGCTTCTCATTGCGGAAGAAATCTCCAGTCGAATGACGCGGAGGCAACTGATTGCTCTATCGCTTGTGACCCTCTTAGTGGTGTCAATTGTTGCAGGGATGTCGTTCTTTAGAGACACTACTGAGTCGAGCAAGAGCGTCGATATCTCCTCAGAAGAGGACGGCTGGCGAGCCCATTCAGTCATCGCCCCAATAGACACTGGAATCAATGTCTACCATGATCACTTCCGAACCAATGAAACCTATCCTCAATG
>CBFIIS010000015.1:0-34606 GCA_965662715.1 Candidatus Poseidoniaceae archaeon
CCTCGAGAAGCGCCCGGATCTGGTCTGCATTCATCGATTTTGGTTTTGTTTTCTCTTCAAGACCAGCAGCCAAGCACAATTCTTTACTGGCTCGGGCTGATACGCCTGAGAAATTCATCCTGAGGAAGACAGTCAACCTTGAATCCGTCGATTCAGAAGCCATTCGCTGGAGTTGCCCCAATTCAATACCGTGAGGATGGGGCTTGATGCCCTCAACTTTGGTCGGGAGTCGTTCGGTGACGCGAGGCCAGTGGTGAACCTCTCCCTCTGGATCTGTGAATGTGATTTCTGCATGGGGGTTGACAATACTGGTCATTCGAAGGTACTGCCAAACACTTTGACGACCTTTCTGATACTTGGCCTTCATTTGAGCGGTGACTTCAGTGCCATGCTCTTTCGCGGTCCCATCTTCATTGTACCAAATTTCTCGCCCCTGATTTTGTTTTGTGGCTTTATTTTTACGTGTATCAAGGCCTATATCGACAACAGCCGCAGTAGGTTCGCCTGCTATTTTCGAGCGCACGTGAGTGGTTTTGCCGGTGGTCAGTTGACAGTACATGACCACGCCAGTGATTCCAATTCCTTGCTGACCTCTTGACTGCCGAATGGCATGGAAACGGGAACCAAACAGCAATTGTCCGAACACCTTTTCGATGCTTTTTTGCGGAATTCCAGGTCCATTGTCTTCTACAACGAGCTTAATGATGTCCTTCTTGGTATCCAATTTTTCAATCGCGACTTTGATCGTGGGGAGGATGCGCGCCTCTTCACAAGCATCGAGGGCGTTGTCAACCGCTTCTTTGACTGCAGTAATGAGGGATCGGGCGAGAGAATCAAACCCAAGAAAGTGCTTATTTTTCTCAAAAAATTCGGATATTGCGACTTGCTTTTGATTCGATGCGAGTTTCTGTGCGATACCAGTCATGAGGCCAATCCTCCACCACGGTCCTCCTTCGTCCGAATGACGAAGGGCCAATGATATCCACAGTGGTTCTCCGACGGTACTTAATCCCTAAGCCACGCTGAGATTGTTGGCAACTGTTTGAGAAGAGCGCTGGCGTCACCACTGAATTTAGATTCATCGAGCAAATAATGTCATGTTCTCATCTGAAAAGTGACCATCGTCATCGCCGCCGCTGCTAAGATCCAGTGATGGAGCCAGAGTTTCTTTTTTCAAACAAACAGGTCGTCTTTCCATGAGGTGATGATACCAGTGAACGCAGATGCTGCAACCGTAAGTGGGCTTGCTAGGTACAGTTTCCCGGGGCCGGATCGGCCTTGGAAATTACGGTTTATGGCCGAAACAGTGACTTGTTCAGGGGTGATTGAGACACCGGGTCCAGCGCCAATGCAAGCGCCGCAACCAGGGTCGATCAATTTGACACCAACACGTCCAAACAACTCATGCCAGCCCTTGTCCACTGCAAGTTGCTTGACTTGACCCGAACCGTATTGAATGAAGAATTCCACTCCGTCTTTGACAACAAGTCCAGCGTCTTCTGCTGCTTGACACACCAGTGCGTAGTATGCGATGTCATCCTCCTTGCCGGCGGTACACGACCCTCCATAGGCGATGTCGATGGTCACTTGGCCGATGTCGGCGATGTCCGCCCCATTTGTTGGATCGCTGGGAATGCCTTCGTCAGGGTTGCCTGGGTGTGCGACCATTGGCTTGATCTCATCGAGGTTGATGACGTGCACCCCGCCCGTGTATTCCGCCCCTTCATCAGGTGCAACGGCAAGAGCCATTTGGGCCTCACGATCAAGATGGGGCTGAGCTTTCAGCATCCAATCAAACAGGAGGTCATCAGCCTCGCAAATACCCGTTCGCCCTGAGCATTCAGTGGCCATGTTGCAAAGCGTTGCCCGCTCGTCAACCGATAGGCTTGCCAATCCTGAGCCACCGAATTCCATGCTGCGGTTGAGCGTTAACTCTTCACGAGCATGATCGGCTAAGATGTACAAAATTACATCCTTTGCAGTGCAACCATCTTCAAGAACACCGACCAATTCAAAACGAATTGATTCAGGTACTTTGACAAAGGTAAAACCCGCACTGACGAGGTTTGCATATTCTGTGGCTCCAACGCCCCACGTCAAGGCATTTGATGCCCCGCCCATGCAGGTGTGGGAATCTGTGGCTTGAATAAAATCTCCAACTTCAATGAATTCTTCACGGGCAACCTGATGGCAAATCCCGGGCGAAACACCGTCTTTGGCCGAATAATCTCGAACGCCAGAGTGTTGTTGGAATGCAACCTGCAAATCCCTCAACGTTTGGACCTTGTCCATGAAGGGGACAAATTTTGGATTGTGGTGTGCATAGAGCAGGTGGTCTTCAAACACAGCGAATTTGCTTGGGTTTGGGAGGCTGTAATCCGATCCATATTCCTCTGCTAAGAACGTGTGAACTTGTGCGGTGGTGAATTCATGAGAATACCCGCCTTGAACTTGGGCAATGACCGGGTCGTCAGGTTTGACACATTGCCCGTCAACTTGTCCAACGAGATTTCTGGCGATGATTTTCTCAGCCATGGTCATGGGCCTTTGCGGCGTGTTCATCGGGGGTAAAGAGAGCCCCTCTGACTTCAGAGCTTTTGCAAAGGGAAACAATCCGCCCTTTTCAAGAATGATTTGCGTCACCTCATCGTATTGAGATGTGAAGGCATCAAGATCAATTTCTTCTCCATTTTGTAGGCGTTCAAGCATGGCATGGTCGCCCATGAGTTGCCCCAAGTTGATGTTGTTTCGTTCATGAATTGGTGCAAAAGAAGCAGCGATGACGATGTTAATACCGGCCCATCTTTCACATTGAGCAGCGGTTTCTCTCGAGGATCCAGTGCCCTTTCTTTGACCGGATACGATGACCTCGAAGTTACCATTTTTGAGTGCGTTCTCGTTAAACACGCGCAGGCCGTTATGCATGAGGCCAGCGTAGGCATTCTTCGCAATCTCTGCAGGGTCGTGATCAAAACAGACCCATGCTGGCGTCATCACATCTGTGTTGATGTCATCAAGGAGATCCTCGACATTCAAATCTTCCATTCTGAGATTCAAACCATCGTACAACTGGCGTTTGATGAGGGTCAAGTCCTTGGTGAGGAACAAAACTCTTTTTCCTGGCGTGAGGGCGACTTTTTTTGGTGGCCAGTTTGTTCGCATCCTTGCCCCTCAACTTCTTTCATGGGCCAAATAGATATAATCGGTTCGGGCGAGTTGCATGCAAACAAGGCCCTGCCTGTGGACCAAAGATGCTGTTTGGTAAAGGCAAAAAAGCGTCTTTCCCATAATCTTGGAAAACGCGGTAAACCGCTTTCGCTTAAACTTTAAATACAATCGTCTTGGGGAGTATATCAAGGTTCCCCAAATAAGTTGAGCATAGAGCTCGGCGAGGGGCCAGATGAGGGATAAAAAATGGATGAACAGCAAGTAGAAGATATCGTCAAGTGTGGCGATTGCGGAAGCCGAAATCTTACCCGCGACGAAACCCGTGGCGAGGTCGTTTGTGACGACTGTGGATTGGTGTTAGAAGACAACGTCATCGATCAAGGTGCAGAATGGCGTGTCTTTTCTCCAGAACAAGGCGATCAGCGTGCACGTACAGGTGCTCCAATGACGGTGATGCTTCACGACAAAGGATTGTCGACGGACATCGATTGGCAGAACAAAGACTACTCTGGAAAAACAATCAATTCCCGATATCGATCCCAATTTTACCGAATGAGGAAATGGCAGAAGCGAAGCCGTGTCAGCAACGCAACAGAGCGCAATCTCGCTATGGCATTGGCAGAACTTGACCGAATGGCAAGTCGCCTTGAACTGCCCAAATCTGTTCGTGAAGCGGCAGCTGTCAATTACAAGAAAGCGGTGGATAAGCGCCTCATCCGCGGTCGTTCGATCGAAGGGGTCGCAGCCGCCTCACTGTACGCTGCTTGCCGCCAGTGCGGTGTACCTCGAACCCTTGACGAAATCGGACAAGCCTCTCGGACAGGCCGAAAGGAAATTGGACGAACATACCGATTTATGGTCCGAGAACTGAAGATGAAAATCATGCCAACCGGTCCCGAGGATTACATCTCTCGATTCTGTTCTGGTCTTGGCCTCGATGCAGAAGTTGAAGCAAAAGCATACGAATTGATCAAGGCCGCTCAGGAAAAGGAGTTGACCAGCGGTCGTGGCCCAACAGGAATTGCTGCGTCAATCATTTACATCGCCTCCGTTCTATGCGGCAAGCGTCGAACTCAGAGAGAAGTTGCAGAAGTTGCAGGCGTGACCGAAGTGACCATTCGAAACAGGTACAAGGAACTGATTCAAAACCTGAATATCGAACTTGACATTTGAGCAAATTCGACATTCATCACACAGATGAGGGGCTGTCATGAGTAAACCTCGTACACGCTTATCAGAAGCAGCCTATGATGCAGTTCAGCAAGGTCTGATTGCTGCCCTTGAGCGAGGCACCCAGTCTTGGCCACTCCCTTCTCCACCAATTTCAGACCCGGACTTCCCTGCCCTCCCGCCAAAATCGCCTCAAACCATCATCGATCAGGGCATAGGTTTGTTACAGGTCGATAGAGGGATGTTTGAACGCAACCTCAACACGGTCGTTGACCTGATTGTCCCTCATAGAATGAACCTGAGTGACGATCCGTACGAAGTCCATGAGCGGTGGTTGAAGAAGCGAGTGCCACAAGTGGCGGAACGCTTGTTGTTCGCCATCGCAACCGACTGGCTTGCGCAAGCCTTCGATCAACAAGCCCCCAACATCGACCGATGGTGGCTTGCGATCGCATTGGTTGATGGTTTAGCAACACAGGCCAGAGGCCAGTCGGTCCACCAAGGCTACCATCTGGTTGAATCCATTGCTCTTGCAGAAAGACCAGGCACCTGGCACACCCAGCCCGATGCAGGTCCACACCAAATGGAATGGAATGCTCACGCAGTGCTTCCTCGACAGGGCGGTGTTGTTGCTCATGATGTCGGGGTTGAAGCCGCGGTATGGTTGCTCGCCCGGCTCGAAAACGGACCGCTTGAGCGCCGACTGTTGTTGATGGAATGGACGCGATTGCTGCTCCAACGCCCGAATCTCCTCGGACCTCTAGGCATCAATGAGATCCTCATGCGACGAGCACTCGACCCAGAGCAAGAGGTTGCTTCCCGAGTCTGCCTCTGTTTGGCCAAAGCTATCGAACACGACAGGGAGGCAGGACTTGAACTCGCCAAGCGTCTTCATACTCGCGATGAAATCTTGATTCGTAGAGGCATGGCCGATGTTCTCACACGACTGTTCAGGCGCTTGACATGGGATGCAGTTCCATTTTTGGAAGCGATGCTCAAGGATGAAGACGAAGGGGTTCTTGCAGCGGCAAGCGCCACGGTTGGGGATCTTAGATTCCTCGATGTGGAACAATGGGCAGATACCATGGCTGAACTTTCAACGCATCCGCTCCCCGTCGTTCGAAGAAACCTCGTACCGTTCTTGCGCGATTACCTCGAGCATTTCCCAGACGATCAGCGCCGACTTTTGCCCTTGCTATGGGTTGATGGTGATGAAGTGGTGCGTACACGAATGCGTGAATTGTTGATGCGGATGGAAGAGGTAGCTCCAGACCATTTTGCAGCCCGTTTGGCAGACTTTGTTGAACAAGGATGCGACTTAGAACCGCTTTGGACGCCCTTGGCCGTTCGCCGTCCGGAACGATGTGCTGCATGGCAATCCTTCCTCAAGGGGGAGGGTGAACAGCCAACACTCCCCGAGCGTCCAGTTCCACAAACAAACATACTTGACGATGACATCAACGGTGGAGAATCCATCGATCAGGAACTCGGATTCCTCGATTGAATTCACTCTTCTTCTCGAATTTTAAATGGTCCTTGAACCACAAGACCAACGTACAATCCGTTGAGTATGGCAAGGCACCCAATCAAGGTGACCAGCATGCCTGTTGGCTCTGGAAGGTGTTCATCAACCCCACTCCATGTGGTGAATTTGACTGCAACGAGTGAGAGCAGACCAAACAGAACCACATTCAACCAACTTTCTTCAGGGTTTTTCCATCGGTCCATTGTAGGTGCGACTCCGTTGATGTCAAAGGTATAACGAAACCAAGCAAGGTAGAGGCACACAAGACCTCCTAACCCGATGACTCCGCGGGAGAATGATGCCGAATCCCACGGCCCGGCTGGGGCCAAATCTACGAAACCCTGGGCTACGCCAAGCAACCCAAGAACGGCGAGCCATCGCCAGGCGTGAGTTCGCTCCATAATTTGACGAGGGAGGGCCACGCTTGAAAGCCTGTGCCATCCAGCCACCTGACATGGGGGCAATACAAGACGCACTCTTGGTTGCGGGAGGACTTGGCACACGAATGCTCCCAACCAGCGCCTCTGTGCCAAAGGAAGCATTACCACTTGTCGATGTCCCAGCTCTTGCGCATCTCGCTCGTGAAGCAGTTGCTGCGGGTGTGCGACGCCTCCACATTGTGACCTCTCCACGCAAAGATTTGTCAAAACTGCTCGCCGACCACTCATGGCTAGAGGAACGACGCCCAGACCTCGATCGAACCCTTCTTGCACCATTTGCAGATATCGAGGTGCTGGTTCATGTGCAACATGTTCCACTTGGACTTGGCAACGCCATTCAAAGTGCTCTCCACGCCATCAATGGCCCATTTCTTGTCCTTCTTGGGGATAATTTGTTGGTTGACCAACACTCAACTCCGACCTCATTTATCGCTTCTCAGGCAAGTTCAGAGTTGGTTGCCTCATTCGAGCAACATGGCAGGCCATGTGCGGCATTGATGCCTGTCGACGCCGATGAAGTGAGCAACTACGGTGTTGTTCGAATAGAAGATTCCAAAATTGTCGAAATAGTCGAAAAGCCAGCAAAAGAAGACGCACCTTCGAATTTGGTGCTGTGCGGCAGGTACGTGTTCACTGCTGATGCATCCGAATTGCTCGAGCGCTTCGACGTCGAAACACATGGTGAGTTGCAAACCATTGCCCTCCAACACCATTGGATGAACCACGGAGGAATGTATGGGGTTGAATTGGATGGCTACCAATGGTACGATTCTGGAAAACCTCTTCCATGGCTAAAAGCCCAAGTTGACCACGCTCTTCGGCGAGAGGACATGGGTGAAGAATTTCGAATATGGCTGATGCAACGGCTGACCGAATGATCAGCGTTGTCCAGGTTTCCAGAAGGTGAGGGGAACTGGGGGCTCATTGTTTGCCTTTCGTAGCGCAAGGTGATCGGCGCGCTCATTCCAACGATGGCCGCGATGCGCCCTCACATGGTCCCACGAGATTGGACGGAGTTCGGCCACTGCCCTCCACAATTCCTGAACATGAGCGACCAGTGCCTTGTTGGCTTTGGCTTTCCAAGCACCAGATGCAAGGTTTCCCGCGTATTGAGAATCGGCTCGAATCACGGCTTCCTCGTCACCACCTTCGATCAATAACCAACGAAGGGCCTCACCAAATGCGGTGAGTTCAGCGGTGTTGTTTGAACCGACTTCGGCGCCCACGAAATCTTCTGCCTCGGGATCTGTAACCACAGGACCAGCGAATTCTTCCACCAGTGAGCCACTTCCACGGCCAAGTCCTGTATCTCCAGTAACGATAACAACCGACCATGCCGCTGGCGTTGAAGCATCCACGTTTTGATTGCCTAAGCACGAACCGTCGACGTAAATCGTCCACGGTGGAGGTGTCAATCGATTCACTCGCCGATTTCTGCTTTGTAATCTGCAGCGCTCATCATGCCAGAAATAGCATCAGGTGCTTCGAGTTTCATTCGTACAATCCATCCTTCGCCGTATGGATCTGAATTCATCAATTCAGGTGTGTCTTCAAGTGCATCGTTGACTGCAGTCACGGTGCCAGCAAGGGGTGCAAAAATTGGAGATGCCGACTTGACAGATTCAACGATTGCAAATTCACCCATATCTTCGAAGGAATCGCCTTCTGATGGCAGTTCAATGTACACAATGTCCGTCAATGCGTCTTGTGCGTGATCGGTAATTCCAATGACGATTTCGTCACCTTCGACGCGCATCCATTCGTGCTCTTTTGTATAGTACAGTTCTTCAGGAATTTGACTCATTGTCTTCGACCTATGATGATGGAAGTGGCTACCTATGATGAAGGCACCGCTCGAAGTTGTTGGCAATTTGAAAGCCTTCTCCATTCATTCTTGTTCAGACAATTCTTCTTCCAAGACATTGGCTTCTAATTCAGCCCACGCCGAGCCTACGCTTGCATCTTTGATCGATGCGTTGATGTCGTTTCGAACACGTAGTGCCAGCTCATCTGATGATTCATTTGGGAACGCTGTTGCAAGGGGGCCCGTCCCCCCGCTCAAAGCGTTGCCAAGCAGTAAGGCAATAGCACTAAGCAGAATGAACAGCCAACCGATACCGAGCTCATCAATGATCATCCGCCCTTCAATGAGGCCAAATCCCGCCACAAGCAACAAGCCAAACCCTGTGCCATACAACAACTTCGACGCGGCATCAGACGGGTTGCTCATGGATGGACCATCGGGCAACTATGCATGAAACCAGCGGTTCATCGACCCTAAGGATCAGTATGTTTCTCGCATCAATTTGTGAATTTTATACGGAAGCAGTGCTCGGTTCACCGGTGTGACTTCTAGGATACGACCATCATCGCGGCGACGAATATCCTGTAGCAATGGATGGCGACTCTTCTTGTGGAGGGTCAACAACGTTGGTTTGTCAACTTCCAAAGCACTGCGAACGACATTGACGAAGGCTTCGCTTTCAACGGCGAACTTTCCAATTTCATCGATGACAAGAACTTCACACTCATCTCGTGCGTATTCAATTGCAGGGATAGCCACTTGTTCAAGAGCTTCAATATCAATTCCGTAGCCAAGAACTCTCAGTCTCGAATCGATGCTTTTGTGAGCCATAATTGCCTCTTCCTTCGTCACAATGTTGACCACTTTGTAACCAAGGCGTTCACTTCCATCGAGGATTGGGACTGTTTGCAAACCACCGATGATTGGTGCGTCGCTTAAACTTCCACGCATGAGAATCTCTCTCTTACGCTCATCAACGAGCATTTCGAGTACTTTTTCCATCACCGCAGATTTTCCACTGCGCGGCAAGCCGGTGATACCAATCTTTGGATGAATGCCCACAAAATTTCACCTAGGCGAACCCTAACGGTCCCCCCAGCGGCTTGTCATAAATAAACCATTTTCCTCATGTTCCCAGCATCGTGCGCTTGTAATTCCTGAGAATTACGGCCAGATATTGACGGATTATCGAAGAATAGGCACCAATTCCGGAAGTTCACCATTCACGTCGACTGGCAACATTTCCAATTCGTAATTGTTGACATTGTTGTTGGCAGACCAAGCTCTTGCCCATTCGTCGAGGTCGTTATCGTTCAATAACGCACACATCCACTTCAACCCAGTCTCTAACGATCCATGGACTGAAACCAAACGTTGCTGAATGTCTTCGTGCAATTCGATATGATTGACACTGTTTCCAAGCACACATCCAGCAGGAATAACCGCCCACCTGAGACGACGGTCTTGATGAGCGTTAACGATGGCTTGGCATGCGAGTCGTGGTCCAAACTTCGGTTCAGTAGCGCCGCACCACATTGCGAGTTGACGTTCGTTTGCTCGAGAAGGAATGTCTGTTCTGAAGGCAGGGTGGCGTACAAAGACCGCCCCATTTTCATCCTCAGAGAAGTGAACTCCACGGATAAATGGACGAGAAGCCCGACCCTTTGCCCAAGTTTCAATGCTCTTGGAATGAGCGGTTTGATCGATTTCTCCGACTCGAACGCGTACGGTGTGCCCGTTTGTTGCAAGGGCATGATGTTCATCACCCAATCTTGGAAGCAGAGCGAGACGATCGAGCACAGCAAGCGTTTGTTTTCGCTCAACTCGGTCACGAGGTAGACGGGGAATGGCCCACGTGTCTTTTGCCCAAGAAATCCATCGCTCAGGAGCCATTTCAAAAGATGGGACTCGATTTGAAAGTCCATTTTGATCCCGGCGCAAATCTGCACGACTAATTGGGCCGTGCATGAGCAATTGTTCGACGGGCATCTTCGCTGTAATTCCAAGCACAGCGACGCCCTGCGTCATGCCAGGGAAGAGGTGATTCGCTTCTTCAATCGCCCAAATATCTGACCACCCATGCTCTTCGACGAGGAGGGTTCGTAGAGGGTGAGAGGATTGTTCTCGAAGAATACTGTCTGGGGCAATAAGGCGAAGCCGTCCACCCTTTTCGAGGATTTGCAAACTTCGCTCAATAAATAATCGGTAAAGGTTGACATTTCCTCGCATGGTTGAGAAGCGTGGTTGGCCATTGTCGGTCAACGCCCGAAGATGTTCACCAAGTTCTCTTCGGAGTTTGCTTCCATCTTCCATGCCGCGGAATCGATCTTTGATTCGAAGCCATGGGGGGTTCGTGACCACCAATTGCGGTTCCTGCTCCCAAGGCCATTCACCTTGCAACGTGTCGCCTTGTCGCACAGCGTCTTCGAGTAAGCGCTCTGCTTCCTCACGAGGAAGGCAACCTGGTTTCACCGTCTTGAGACTCACAAGGCCAAAGCGAATGCACTCGAGAAGTAAACGACGTCGAGTGGACGCCACAACAAGTTCGTCCACATCAAGCAGTTGAAACGACGAAAGAAGCAGCCGAGTATCATTCATCCGCCGTTCTTCAGTGCTGTCTTCATGGTGTTCCGAGTGGCGACGGATCAGGCGAGCGTGGAAGATACCACCACCGCAAGAAGTGTCCGCAATCGGCAATGGAATTCCACTCAATGTACGGCGACCTTCTTCGACGCGCTTCAATTCAGCTTCATCGTCAATTTCCGTTTCCTGACTGTGCTGCGGTAGATTCAGTTTTTCAATCTGGGCGCGGAAACCAGGCGGAAGGTTACTCAAGTGCATGGTTGAAGATTTAACTGGTGTTTTTGGCCGGGTAAGACTCTCCAATAATTCCGAGGCGATGACGGCATCAGCAAGTCGTGGTGGCGTCGGATGTGCACCTCGTGGCGAGCGCCCATCGGTTTCAGCATCATGTCGTGCAAGAAGATGATCAAGGACGTGACCAGGATCGGTCAAGAGGTTTGCAGGTAGGGTTGGCCAGTCTTCTGGAAGAAGGGCAGCGATTGGCTGGTGAATGCGCAGCGATTGTTCCCAAGACTGAAGCCAAATTTCAATTTGTTCAGGTCGGTTATCTAGGCATCGATCCAATCGCGCATACCAGCCGCTTACCCCGCTCTGCATGACCCCACCCAACCTGTCCGGTTGGCTCGATTGGTTTGAATGTGACCCTTCCAAGCCGGCTTTGAAATTAAGCAAATTTGGGAACTTTCTTAGACCAAATCAAGGACTTCAAAACTCTCTTTATGCCATGCCCACCCTGCTTTAACCCATTCAAAAAGGGCAGAGAGTTCAGCTTTCTTAACGCCAGCCGCTTTGGCGATTTGCTTGATGATTTTTATCTCGGCCGAATCGTATTCTCCGTCAACCGCCGCAACCAAAATTCCATCCCGAAGCGCCGTTTTGAGAACAATGGGTGACAACCGGTCCATGACCAATGACAACTGCGGTGGTTTTTCCAACATGTTCCGCAAATCAACCCTCATTTCAGGATGCATCATCGAGCGGCCCATGAGCGCTTCAATCATCGCCAATTCTTCTTTGACCAGTGCGCCATCAGCAGAAGCGACAATGATCATGATTTGGGCATAACCTTGGGCTTCATCTGGGGTAAAATCAACCGTGAGGTCGACGTACACGCCCTTCACTCCGAAAGCGTATTGAGAAGGTCAAAACCTTCTTGCATCCACATTGCGCCCTTCACAGTCCAATCCAGAAGTTTCTCGACCGAATTATCTGCAAGACCAAGATGTTCAACAATGGCCTGAAGCACTTCGCGCTCATCATCATCGACCGTACCGTCTGCGGCTGCCATCAACGTCGCATCACGAAGCGCTAGTCTTCCTGCTTCGGCACCTAAACCATCGAGGCATTCCTCGAGTGGAGGGGGAGTTTTGAGGGCGCTTCGAATCATTTCACGCTGTCGCGGGGAAAGCAGCGCAGTTCCGAGTCGCTGTTCAAACATCGCCATTTCATCCACAGTAAGTTCGTTGTCAACCCTTGCCATGAAGGCGAGAAGTCGTGCGTAGGCATAGCGTTCCTCCCTCGGGAGTTTGTGGACGGTGTCCGGTAGCATGGCCTCCCGTTGTCGACATCACCTTAGAACCCAACGCCGGCAAGAACCCATAATGAGAGTATTTGCTATGAAATTCTTCTCGGCGAACAAGCCTTCATCAGTTACGACGGCCCCGCATACATCATGTATCCGAGTAAAAACGTCTTAGGCCAACCTCTCGACAGTTGTTCCTGCGACCCAATGACGGGGTGGTATCGCGATGGAAAGTGCAACACCGATGACAGCGACCGAGGCAGTCACACCGTATGCTGCATGGTAACAGAAGAGTTCCTTGAATTTGCCAAAAGCCGCGGCAACGACTTGATGACGCCAGCCCCCCAACACGGTTTTCCCGGGCTTAAGCCAGGAGACTCATGGTGTGTGTGCGCCCGAACATGGCTTGCGGCCGTCAACGCTGGCCACGCATGTCCACTCGACCTCGAGGCAACGCATGCAGCAGCCCTCGAAGTGATTCCACTCGCCCTCATGGAAACTCACGCAGTGTGATTATTCCTCTTCGATTTTGGAGTATCCAAAAACAAACCAACGCATGCTTGCCCACGTGAACACCCCCCAAATTCCGATGTTGACCAAGAACAACAAACGAATAGGTAGGTGTGACAATATCTCCAGCATGATGTCAAAAGTCATTGTTGATCCCATCATACCAACCGCATACACGGAGATTGCACCCAAGACCGTTGTTCGAACATTCCTGCGTCCATCAAAGGTAAACGCCCGGTGAACGAAGTGAGCAACAACGCTCGACCCAAACCAAGAGAGCGACCACAGTAACGTCTCATTCAAAACATCGTAGATTGGAGAGATGCGGAGCAATTCCCAAATAACCCAGAAAATGAAGGTATTGAATCCACCAGCAATCCCAAACCTTTGAAGGGTGCCTCTAGGGAGAACCTCTTCCATCTTTGGTTTTGACATGTGAACCTCTCAATCGTCATTTGTTTCGACATCGCTTGGCTTTCCTGTAAGTATGCCACGAAGCGCAGCATTGTCGGTTTGTATAGCATCAAAGAGGTTGTACTTGACACCATGTTCTTCTGCAAGGACGCCAAGGGCAAGAGAATCTTTTGGCAAACATTTGCCACCAAAACCTCGGTTGAGTCCAAAAATAGGATCGAGGTGCGAAGGCCCAATTGGTTGAGCTTGCTCGGCAGTGATCATCTCACGGATGGTGTACCAATCCTGACCCATCGCTTGACAAATGTCGTACATTTGATTGGCAAAAATGACCTTAATCGCATAAAATGTGTTTTTTGTGTACTTGACAAGTTCAGCCTGAGTCGGTGTGACATGGAAGAGGTTCTCTGTTCGAAGCACCCCCGCTTTTTTGTGTTGTTCGAAGACCCGCTCAGCCACATCAGCATGGTGGGTGCCACATACCAAGAGGTCTTGATTGGCAAAATCTTCGAGCCGTTGGCGCTCTACGAGAAACTCCGGCGAGTAGGCGATTTTGAGATGCGGATAGCGCACGTGGTATTTTTCTGTGGTGCCAGGAACAACTGTTGACTTGATGACGGCAGTGAACCCATCTGGTAATTCGTCGAGAATGCCTTCAACAATCCGAGTGTCACATGCTCCAGTCTCAGGGTGGGGCGGAGTTGGTACGGCGATGTAAGCGAAATCAACATGATCGGTAACATCGCTCAGTTGTGTGCCGCGAGCAGGGTCATGGACGAACAATTCATGAGCATGGCCGAAGCATTCTTCGATGGCTCCGCCAACCATGCCAGCGCCAATGATTCCGACTTTCATGAGTCTACCAAAACACGGTTGCCTTTCGTACTTACTATCCTCAATTACGGAAAGGGCGTGGATTCAACTTCCCATCCTTGGCCATTTGTGAAGCATGTAGGAGGGAATCTGGCGTTCCGCAATCCACCCATGTATCTTCCCCAACAGTAATCAAACGAGCAGATTTATCCTTTACATATCTTCGATTGACATCAGAGATTGAAAAGGCATCATTCCTTTCTTCCACGCCCTCGTCAAGAAAGGACCAAAACCGTTCATCATAGATGTAAATACCACCGATGGCAAGATTTGACGGAGGGTGTTTGGGTTTCTCAACGATATCGATGACATCTCCTGCTTCATTGAGGACCGCAACGCCAAAAGCCTCCGGATTGTCTTCTTCCCTGGCAAGAAGTATGCACCCTGGAGCGCTATCAGCCTCTCTGAATAAAGTGACTTCATCGCCTAGCTCTGCCGTTGTAATGTTATCTGAAAAATAAATCAATAATCGACAGCCCTCATTGTACACGCGAGCGAGATTGAGAGCGTCGGCAACTCCGGTTGGCTTCTCTTCAAGGACATAGTGAATACGTTCTCCGGGTAATCCTCCGCCTATGTGCTTCGCAATTTGTCCAATAAATTCGTTTGAAACGATGGTGATGTCTTTGATACCAGCCCTGCGAATGGTGCCAAGCGCATAGTCAATGACCGGACGTTCATGCAAAGGCAAGAGGGTTTTCTGAGTGTATTTCGTAAATGGATAGAGCCTGCTTCCGTGCCCGCCTGCGAGGAGAATTGCCTTCACCTTCATGTCCATGGGGGGTTGGTCATTCCTTTTGGCCTTGTCCCATCAGTTCATCCACTGCGCCATCCTTTGCATTTTTTTCGAACCAATCAGTACGAACCAAATCACCTAATCGCTCCACGCCGGCTTCGATTAAGTCTTGATCTTTAGCTTCAGCCGCCTTCCATTGTCGCTCGGCGACCGCACTGTAGCGTTCATTTGCTTCATTGACAAGATGTTCAGAACGGCGGAGGTCCCCCTCCAATCCGTCGTAAGCGCCTTCGGATTCAGTGATGTCTCGGCGAGTGTGTGCGGCCTGAGGATGTTCGTCATATGTGCCACCAGTGAATCCCTTTTCATCTTGGCCACGAATACTGCCCGTCATTTTCTTCACTTGCACCTCGTTGAATTTGCCAGTTTCTGCAGCTAACAAAAGCCGTCGATGCACATCATTTCCCTCGAGCAGGTCCGGATCAATATCAAGCCGCTCAAACATTGCCTCTTCCCTTTCCCATGACGCCCGATTCTGCGATCGAATCACAAAGGAAAGTCCAAACAAATATGCGAGAAGAACACCACCACCAATCAACGGTGGCCCTTCAAAAAACCACAACCACGACACACACGAGCCAGTGACTGCTGTTGTGAGAATGGCCCCCAGCCGCATTCGCAGTTTCCTCAACCGTTCCTCATCTTCGATGAATTGGAGGTAGGTTGCAGCATCGTGTTGCATGGTTTCACCATCACGAGCGTATTTTTTCCGCCTTGGTTCGCAGGGTTTCATCAGAATCTTCGTCTTTGGTCCAACCCAAATCATTCAATGCCTGAAGTTTACTTGCTTCGATGCTATTTGACATGCGTTCGAAGGCGAATTGAATCAACAGGGCGAAAACAAGCGCGGATGCAACACCAAACTGCCAACGGGTGAACCATGCCACGGCTCCAGAGATGACTACGCCCTGCACGATCGCCAAACGGAGGCGATTTTTGATTCGGACAGCAGAATCCAGGCTGTCGATGAGCCTCTTTGCACTCTCTTTTTTTGTCGCCATGGTAGTCCCAAGCCCCCTTCATTCGTCAATATGCCGGAATCAGTCAAACAAGTCTGCAAGGAATGAAGCATGGTTTCGCTGTGTTGCTTCTTGCCGAGTTCCCGAATCAGGAATGACGGTTTGCGGGGCATCTTGAACCAAAACACTGTCCTGTAGCATCAAATTCTGTCGTGGTTCCATGGCCAATTTTTGTAGCACATCGGCAAGGGTGAGTTGAATCCTCGACGTTTGATCTGACTGCATCACCAACAAACGCTCAAGGCTGTCGAGAAGGGCTTCATTGCGATTGCTTCTGTCCTCAATGGCTTTCGATTGAGCGTTCATTGCCTGCTCTTGTCGACTTAACAATTCGCGTGCAGCAGGGCTGCCAACCGCATCTCTACGGTTGATCTCCTCCATGGCGTTATGTAATTCTTGATTGGTTTTTTGGAGATGAAATTGCAGCTCTTCAATATGGAGTGAAGATCTGTGAATATGCCGTTTCAACCCCCTGCTCTGCTCCATAAGCCGATGTTGGCGTGAACGATTTTGTGCTGACTCGACCAAGAAGGCCGCTGCAACAGCGCCTCCCAAAGCAAGTTCCGGACTCATTCGAAGTTCAATTAACACCATCCATGTGATCACTCCGAAGACAAAAGAGCGTACGATTCCCATAGTATGAATATGGGATTGCACAGTATAACCAATTGTTGTTTGGGGGCCCACGGAGCCCAAGCAAAAACGACGGTTTCCTCTCAAGCAACTGCAATAAAACAATCATCGTCAATTTCAATCAATCCACCAATCGCTAGCAGGTGATCAATCGCTTCATCGATTTCATCAGGAGATACTCCATTGGCATTCATGCCTTTGAAAATCACTTCAAGTGTTGCAAAAGGTTCGCCTTTTCCAATTTCACCTTCAACGACGACAAGGAGCATTTGACAAGCAACAGCGAGGAGCGGGTCATCCCCTTCATCGTCTGGCAACAAGTCAAGAAAACTTGCAGCAGGATGCATCAATTCTTCTTTCACATCGGCCACAAAACTCTCTTTTTCAGGTTCAGTAGCACGTTGACCCAACCCCTTCAAGGCTTCATCGACATCAAGTTTGAAGCAATCGAAGATGTTTCGTTGCATAGGATCGTTTTGAGCCTCTTCAGGCTCCAAACGCCGAGCGATATTTTCCAGCCTGTGGAGGCGTTGTTCGACAGCAAGGCGCTCCCTCGATAGGTCGTGACTGACTAAATCAAGGGACATGTTGGCCTGGTCAATCAACCACCCATCGATGCTCCATTGAGGGTCGATGCTTTGCATAATTTCAGCGAGCCGCTGCACCTCAAGAGGCATCGATTCCAGTCGAACATGGGCTTCTGAGACCTCGTTCTGTTTGTCACTCATGTTCTTCACTCTCCCACATGACGGCCTATGAAACCTTTCTCGGCACCCACCACCATTGTTTCCATTCTAGAACCCTTTGACCGCACTCATTCTCTTGCTCATGAACTCCTCCAATGGACGCATACCTTGGCATGCCACCAAATGGTGCACGTGCTACATTTGCTGGAGAGAAGCCATGCGGAGGAAAGGGTCGCGTTCATGTAGGGGTTGCCCTTGGCGGGAGTCATGGGAAATTATCGGATTGGCGTTCTTCCCGGCGACGGTACTGGTCGAGAAGTGGCTTTGGAGGCACAACGTATTCTCAACGCCATCGAAGCCAACACCAACCACGGTTTTGAGCAAACTGTGATTCAATGTGGAGGCCAACATTACCTCGAAACCGGTGAAGAATGGGCAGAAGGCTCATTTGAATTCTGTCGAGACGAAGCAGATGCAATTTACCTCGGAGCCATTGGCTATCCAGGTGCCCGCCTGCCTAACGGCGATCTTGCAGGTGGTTCAGTCATCTTAGGTATGCGCAGCGGACTTGACCTCTATGCCAATCTTCGACCAATCAAACTCTATGAAGGCGTGCCTCACAAAGTGCACGGCCGATTTACGCAAATTTGGCAACCCGGTATGGTTGACATGACCGTTCTAAGGGAAAACACCGAAGGCCTCTACCATTCACTCCTGCGACGAAGTGCTGACAGAGCACAGGGTCGCGACCCATACGAACCCCCGTCTATGGACTTCCCCGGTTTGGAAGGCGAAGTGGCCTATGACCCTCGCCCTATTTCAGCAAGTGGCAGTGAACGCTTGATTCGAATGGGCTTTGAAATTGCAGAAACTCGAAATGGCGCCCCAGCTGACGGGGTGAAACGCGTTTCATGCATCGACAAATCCAATGTCACTCGAGGCTGTCAACTGTTCAGAAAAATCTTCGACAAGGTCGGCGAATCTTACCCAGGGACAGAGAAGGACCACGGATACATCGACGCCTTCATGCAATGGCTTACACGTTCACCAGAAGCTTACGATGTCGTTGTAACTTCCAACATGTTTGGTGACATTGCTACAGATTTGGGTGCGGTACTTCAAGGCGGTATGGGCATGGCTGCTTCTGGAAACATCGGCGATAAGCATGCGTTCTTCGAACCGGTTCACGGCTCCGCTCCAAAATACGCAGGCATGAACAAGGTCAACCCAATCGCCACCATCAACTCGATCCAACTGATGATGGACTGGCTAGGGCGAAAGAATGGAGAACAAGAACTCGTTCAAATTGGTCGAATGATCGATGAAAGTGTCGCAGATCACCTTCGAACTGGAAAAGGCCTCACCTACGATCTTGGCGGCGATGCTTCGTGCTCAGCGGTTGGCGAAAGCATCACTTCACGCTTGGTTGCCAAACTCTCAGAAGAATTCTGAGTAACGCAAAGCGGTGTTAACTGCTAAATTTCGATGCAATGTGTCGAAGAGCATCCCTCAGTGTCTCATCGTTATCATAGGTGTTCGAGACTTCAGACATCTTGACTGAATCAAATTGGAACAGCATGTTCTGTGCGACTCGAGTCAGTTCATCGACGATGGTGATCGTGCCCATTTTGGCAGATCGTGAAAGCGGGTTGAGATCGACAACAATCACTGTTTTCCCCATGGCAACGAGTGCTTCACAGCGATCACCGTCCTCCAATGGAACCAGAATGACATCAGAATCAAGGATACCTTCTTTGGTGCATTTTGCCCTTGGGCCCTTAAGCCCAGGAATTCGAGCGTTTGGACTGGCTCCAAGAATTTCAACATCGAGTGACTGCTCTTTTTTGATCGATTCAAGGCGTTCAAGAAGCGCAGACATTCGCTCTGGGGTTCGATAAAAAATATTGATTTCAACAGGGCACTTCAGGTGTTGTGCAAGAACAAGCAGTTGTTCTCCAGCCAACGCAACAGCGTTTCCATTCAAGCTGATCACAGGGCGTTCAGCATTGTTGAGTGCCCTCAATGCATGAAGGGTTGCTTGATGGGCGCTGGGGATTGTTTGCTCGCCAAGCAAGTAATCGTAGGCTTCTCCTCGACCATGAGCAATCATAGCACTGCCCGCAAGCATACCTTGTTTTTCTGCTTCTTCGAGTCGATGACGAAGGAGAAGAGATTGGTATCGCGGATGGCTTGGATCAGCAGCAAAATCGCTCATTGAATCCCCTCATTCAAACGCCGGATATCAGCATCGACATATCCAGAGGTGCCACACCTCTGTTGATCGAACTGGTCGAAAGTACGTCAAGACCACATTCGTGCCATTGGTCGAGATGAGAGAATTCGATCCCACCACTTGCTTCGAGCACCACATGTTCTCTTAACCCCATGTCGGTGAGTTCGGCAGCAACCTCCTTGCACCGCTCTGGTCCAAAATTATCCAACATGATGACGATTTTGGCAACACCTTCTTGCCTACGTTGGGCCCAAATTGCGGCGGCAATAATCGCCTCCTTGTTTTCCCTTACTTCAATCTCAAGGAATGCTCCACATGATGCAGGGTCAACGTCCTGAAGGTAGCGAGCGATTCTGTTCTCGTGCCCCTCGACATCTTCAAGCATTGTAGCAAGATCATTTTCTTTGATCATCGTCGCATCGAATTTGTTGAGCCTGTGCGTGAGGCCACCACCAAGGTGAACCGCCCACTTATCCATCAAGCCCCATATGGTCTTTCGAGTGCAAGCAATCTGTCCTGGCGCAATCGCTGACCAGCGTTTCGCCTCTGTTGCGATGCCTGAAAGTTGGCCAAGGATGTTCAGGATGCTCCGTTCCATCGACAGCACAGCCTCACGGTCACCCGAAACTGTTGCTATGTCATCGCCTTCTGAGACCTTCTTTCCGTCGCTGGCCCACCATGTGATTTTCAACGAAGGCGCCCAAATCTGTAGCATGTGATCGATTGCCGCCGTCCCAACAATGATGCCATCTGCCCGGGCGATGACTGTGGCCTCAACATGGTCGGTGCCCCCCATAAATGGCATGTTCACGCCGTCATCGGCAAGGGTTGCGCCGACCCATCGGTCGAAACTTGCAAGCAACATCCTTGTCGGACCGTCTTCTGCAGACCACAGCACATGCCCGCGGTCATGAGGGGGTCTGGATGGTTCGGCCACGAACAGCGGTGGGGGTCAGTTAACTTCAATCCGTTGCTTCATCAGAGCGAGGAATGAGATGGTACAAGTTTTGATAAGTCGCATGAATCATTTCTTGGTATGGAGGTCGAGGGAATGACATCGTTATCGGAAGAGGCGTTGCGTTCACACGTGACAAATTGTTCAACAATCCATATCTATGGAGCAGGACTCAATCACGAACGCCCCGCTCACACAGCGGTGGGAGAACTTTCTGAACTTGGCTGGGCCTGCGCTCCAATTCATCCTCGTGATGCAGGTGGTACAATCTCGGGATTCCCCATACGCCCTTCATTGGATGACGGTATCGTTCCGAAAATTGTCGTGCTTTTTCTCGCCCCACAGCGTGCTCAAGCAGTTGTCCGCGATCTCATCGTACGCTTGGGCCATGAACACTTCCCATTGATTTGGTTTCAAAGGGGTGCAGAAGATGACCGTTCAATCGAAGCACTTGATGCGATGAACGCACCCTATGTGGCAAACGATTGCATTGTCGAATATACTGGAAGAAATGGCCTCACATGTTCGCAGTCGATTCTGCCTCAAGCATTCTGTCTCCAAATTGCATCCGAAGACGGCGACGGTTGCTCAGTTTGGACCACCCATTCCTCACACGATGCACAGCTATCGCCGCCAACCCATGGTCTTGAATGGATTGGTTCACTTGAGGACCTGACATCTTCAAATCATACCATTCCTCGTTATATTCGCTCCTTGCGAAACGAGAGTGAAACCTTGAGCGAACTCGCACAACGATTAACAAAATCAAATCCAGTTTGAGAACACACCAGACTATTCTATCGAGGACCAAAGCGGAGGTAGCGTTATGATGGACAGGAGCAACCAGCCACCAATGCGTGCTGTGGTGATGTGCTCGATATTACTCACAGCATTGCTGGTCCCACTCGCAGGTGCGACGCATTCCAACATTGATGGAACAACCACTGGATGGGCTTCCTTATCTGATTCACAAGACCACCCCATCATCGATGCCTACTCTCCAGTTATCAAAGCCTCAATCGCACACCACAGCGACGTTACGATCTACAGCGAAGACCAATTGTCAACCGTTGAGCAATGGGTTGTGTTTTCAAATCACAACCTTGGAGTTGACCTCGGAGATCTCAGAGGGGCACAACTTGTCGACCTCAACCACCAAGAAGCGCAGAGCGTTCTTCACGATTGGCAGAATTCAGGAATCATTGAAGCAGCCTATCCGTTAATTGACAGGGTCATGGAGCCACGATGGACGCCAAACGATCCAAAATTCGGTGAACAATGGCACCTTGTGAACACAGGCCAAACAGGTGGCATAAGCGGAGAAGATGTCAATATTACAGGCATTTGGAACACCTACAAAGGATCAGGTATTGTCATTGGTATTGTTGATGACGGTTTGGATTGGAATCATCCCGACATTTCAACATACTATGATTCCACTTTGGATTATGATTTTTGCAATGACGATGGCGATCCGACACCAACCTCAAACAACGCCCACGGCACGGCGGCAGGTGGTGTTGCTGCAGCGACTGGAAACAATGGTGTTGGCGTCACTGGTGCGGCCCCTGAAGCAAGCCTCGTCGGCCTTCAATTGATTTCATGCAGCACGACCGACGTCCGTGAATCAAACACGCTTGGTCACGAACGCCAAGACATCGATATCTATTCCAATTCATGGGGGCCGAGCGATGACGGTGAAACACTTTCTGGACCAGGGCCGTTGATGTTAGCTGCCCTTGAAGCAGATGCTCTCCAAGGAAGGAACGGCAAAGGAAACATCATCACATGGGCAGCAGGCAATGGCTTGGATGATGACGACAATTCCAATTACGATGGATACGCG
Organism: Candidatus Poseidoniaceae archaeon; assembly: GCA_965662715.1. Lineage (GTDB taxonomy): Archaea > Thermoplasmatota > Poseidoniia > Poseidoniales > Poseidoniaceae > MGIIa-L1. The sequence continues at coordinate 22,178 of CBFIIS010000015.1, forward strand.
AACTTGAGGTACACGATTGCAGTGACTGCAGTCGACCACAAAGGGCGTCAATCGTACTATGCCGAACCTGGCGCGAATATTCTCGTCGCTTCTCCATCAAACGGGGACGGCGAAAGCATCACCACCACAGACATCGAAGGATCAGGGGGTTATTCGAACAGCGATTACACCAGCACCTTCGGTGGGACTTCATCCGCCACACCCTTGGTTTCAGGCATCATCGCTCTCATGTTTGAAGCCAACGCAAACCTCACTTGGCGCGACGTCCAACATATTCTTGTCAAAACCTCGCGCCAAAATGACGCAAGCGATGGCTCATGGGCCACCAACGGAGCAGGCCACCTCGTGAGCCACAAGTACGGCTATGGAGTGATCGATGCAGGTGCAGCAGTGACTGCGGCGAGGAATTGGACCACTTCAGAAGCAGAAATTTCAACCACCTCTGGAACAATTGAAACCAACCTTGCGATTCCAGACAACACCGGAGAAGTCGTGTACAGCAACACAACTATTTCCGAAGCCATACAGATCGAGAACATCGATGTCATCGTCGATTTACCACATACCTTCCGTGGTGACATGGAACTGATTCTAACGAGCCCGTCAGGATCTCAAAGCGTCCTCGCTGAGAAACATTCTGATGGAGGAAATAATTTCAACAATTGGCGATTTGGGACGGTACAACATTGGGGCGAGGACAGCAGAGGCGAATGGTCCCTTTCGCTGGAGGATCAGGGCAATGGAGATTCTGGTACCCTCGATGAATGGGAATTGATCATTTACGGCACTCAGATGATTCTGGATTCAGACGGTGACAACCTCACCGATACCAACGAAACCGATGTCTATGGCACCGATCCAAATGACATTGATACGGATGACGACGAATTGAATGATGGACTCGAAGTGCTCGTCTATGGCACCGACCCGTTGTCAATGGACACGGACATGGACGGCTTGGATGACGGTGTTGAAGTGCTTGTTAACGGCACCGATCCACTTGACAATGACACAGATGATGACTTGCTGAGCGATGGAGATGAAGTCAACATCTATGGCACGAACCCTTTGGTTTTCGATGCTGATTCGGACGGTGATGGGTTCTACTGGTTCCAAGATTGCAATGATACGAATTCAGACATTTACCCTACCGCAGTTGAGTTGTTGAATGGCATTGATGACAACTGCAACGGGTCATGGGATGAAGGATTCAACCTTACCGATGTTGATTCTGATGGATTGTATGACTTCGAAGAATACCATGAGTATGGTACAGACTGGCTGAACCCGGACACCGATCTGGACGGCCTAGAAGATGGTGCAGAGGTCTTCATTCACGATACAAATCCACTTGTCGTCGACAATGATACGGACCAAGACGGCTTTTACTGGTTCCAAGACTGTAATGATACCAATGCTTCAATCAACCCATCAATTCCTGAGTCACTCGATGGCATCGACAACAACTGCAATGATCAAATCGATGAAGATTTCTTTGGAACAGATGCCGACCTTGATGGGTTGATGGATATGGATGAATACCTCATTCACGGCACGAATCCATTCGATTCTGACACCGATGGTGATGGACTACTCGATGGCATAGAATTATTCTCAACCAACACCGATCCCCTTTTCCCCGATCTCGATAATGATGGAGATGGCTATCGATGGTTCAATGACTGCAATGATAATGACAGCACTGTTTCTCCGAGCGCGTTTGAACGTTGGAACGGTCTTGACGACGACTGTGACGAAATTATCGATAACGATGTCGATCGCTCAGCCTACATTTCTGCCTCCCCTCAGCAAAGAAGCTTAACGCTTAATGCGACCAATGATTCCCTTGAACTCTCAATTTCCCTTTCCTTGGATCAATCCAGCCTTGAGCGCATCAATCCAACCGTGCAATGGTATCGCAACAACACCCTGATTGCAACGGGATTGAATTTCCAAGAATCCGAATTCAATTGTTCCTCCCCACGTTCAGACTTTGCTCGATATCTCTGTGATACGAACGGGACCGTAGGCCCAGAACTCATCACTGCGACTATGATTGAAGAACGAGGGCAAATCGAGGTCACTTGGGCAATCACCTACCTCGTGTGGAATCCACCGCCACCGCCCGTGATCGAAGAAGATGCGAACATTTCTGAGGAAAGTGATTTCATGGCTTCGTTGGAATCGAATGCTCCTCTGGTGATTTCTGCCATCGTCTTCATGGTTGCTTTGCTCGCCTTCCTGTTCACACGCCGTCCTCGCCGTCCTTCAATTGGAGAAAAAAGCGCCTTTAGCCAAGCACCACGAGCGTCCGCTCCCCCTCAATTTGCAAATGTCCCATCTGCTCCAGATCTTGGAACATTACCGCCCTACGATCCACGTCGTTGAATGGCTGATCACTGAGGTTGTTGAATCAGGCTCCAACCAAGCAATCGCCCTTCATTGGCATCGGCGAGCAAGTTCAGTTGATTGCTCCATCCATCAGAGCCGTCCCAGGACCTCGACATATCAACCGAAACCGCACCATCAGCATCACTTGTCAGGCTCGAAAGGATGGAATTCAATTCTCCACCGGGGACGACGACCAGGTAGCCGGTTTGTACATCACTATGGTAGGCTCCACCTTCCGTGAAAAACAGATCATCACCAGTCAAGTGGTCGTACAATATCGTGTCTGAAAGGCGCAGTTCCATTTGAGAAAGGTTGAGGGTTGAAGGAATCGATTCTCGATTGAATGCTACGTTATCGTCGTAGACACCTTTCTGATTGAATTCACACGTGCTTTCACTGGGTTCACCGGTGAGGTTGAAACTGACCCATCCAGCGCTTTCATCAGCAGCAACCCAGGACATGTTCCACTCGCTTCCTTGCGAGGTGTCCATGGTTGTCGCTCGCCAGATATAGCCAGAATCATCCAGTGCATTGGTCGCTCCACTTGCAGCACCCTGGAAATAATCGAAGCATTGAATCGCCTGCTCAAAGGTATGGGTTCGCATACCACTGTCATCCGGCATGTGGAGGTCATTAGCACCCCAGGATTTGAGGTCAGCATCATCGACCTGCAACTGGTTAGCCTGCGGTCTTGAACTGTAAGAACGAGCCAAATCGAGTTGTTTCTGACCACGTTCAATCGAGGTTCGTTCAAAGACATGGTGCAATTCAAGATCGCCTTCAGGGAGCACCAAATCGTTGAGCAACTGCGTCGTTGCGGAACATTCCTGTTGATTGGTTTGCGAACTTGAAATAACAACGTCCACCTTTTGTTTTGCAGCCCAAGGGTTCCCTTCTTCAATCCACAATTCCATCGTGGCCGATCCTAGACAGTAGGTTCGAATGTCTTGATGTGTGGCGATGACTTTCCATGCAGCAGTGCCGGAGAACTCGTCAATTCCGATCACCCGCCATTCCCAGCCATTGTTGCTCCCAGTTGCCCCTGAATCAATCAAATTATTTCCGAGCAAGTCCTCTATTTCGATGGGTTGTAACATCATAGCAAACCCTGGAACTAAGGATTCCAAGCCGCCTAATAGGCCTCCAACACCATAACTTACGGTCGTGCCGCGATACTGCCCTATCGGGTCTGGCAAGTCGACCTCCCAATCTGCGTGGGTCGAGAGGGTTGCTTGTTCGCGCAGCTCAGTGTACTGCTTTGTTTCGATTTGAGCGGTTCCGTCGGCTCGAATGAATGTTGAAGAACAACCATTGAACGCATTTGTGAGGTGGCGTTGAACGGTGAAGGAATCCAGAGTGTTACTGTTTGTACTTTCAACGGCCAGCCATTGCCCACCCATGCCACCTTTTGCAATAACCGCGCCAAGCCGATCGGTGGATCCTTCAGCATAAAGCTGGTCCGTGCCGCCTTCAGTGATCGCAAGTCGGCCATCGCCTTCAAACAGGAGTGACAATTTACAGATCTCATCTTCGGTTTCCAATTGTTCAAGCGCCAACTCAATGAAACCATCCGTTGCGAGGAAGGTTCCGTCCTTAACGGTGTACCGCATTTCATCACCATACCTCAATTGGTCAGCAGTGAAGGGGTCAAGTTGATTATTCACCCAGTAATATCCACCCGCTCCTACAAGGATCAAGGTCATCAAAGCAGCAGCGACTTGCGGGCGTTTGACAATGTCGAGCAAGGTGGCTGGCTTCGTCTCCGGATCCAGTGTTCTTACCACCTTTTTTGTGACTTCTTTTACTGGAGGTTCTTCCACCATGATCTCAGCATCAAGGATTTCTGCTTCGAGCACATCTTCCTCTTCGGGGGGTGCTTCTACGGTTTTTTTGACAGGCTCTACTTCTGGAGTGAGGGTATCCTCATCCTCCAATGAAAGCACAATCTCCTCTTCTTCTGCCGGCGTTGTTTTGTTCTCAACAGGTTCTGTTGTCGCCTGAGCAGGAGGGAGTCCAACCTCTTCATTCGAGAGTCCAGATTCGAGCAATCGCTCGACAAGTTCGCTCTTTCTTCCGGAGGTTGCCAAGTCGTTGAGGATGCACAAAGCCTTCAGTTTTGCAACTGTTAACGTCGATGCAACATCATCGCTCATGCCTGAACCCCAACCAGTCCCTGTCGCCTATCCCTTTCAAGGATGGCGCTCCATGTGCGCCCTCAATGTCCAGTTTCGAACACGGATTGATTTCACACTCAACCTTCGTGGGGGATGTAGTTTCCATCTTGGTCCTTGACATACACAGTTTGGTCGTAGGAGCCATCAGCAAGTTTTCGGAAGAAATACCCATTCTCTGCTGCTTCATAGATTTCACCTGATTCACCCGCATCTTGCTCTGGACTCGCTACAGAGTCATTACTCACTGCTTGTTGAGGCGGACCGCTTGGCCCAGTTGATTGAGGAGGACCAGATGGCCCCGCTGCACCAGGGGGCCCAGAAGGTCCTGCAGCAATCCGTTCGTTTGAGATTGAAGCAAGCACTTTATTTTCGGTTGTTTCGAGATCTTCCTCCAACATCTTCTTCACCGATTCACCTTGTTTTTGCGCTCCTATGAAAGCGAAAGCAGACAAACCAAGGCAAATCAAGCCGAGAATTCCCAAAATGACTTGATTTGGATAAACGGCTCCATCGATGTTCATTTCAGTTCCAGGCGTGCCTATGTTAGCTCCGTCACTGTCGACAAATTGAACAATGATACAGTATTGACCTGCATCAAGCTTGAATTTGAAGGTGTATTCGCCACCAGCAACGGGTGTTTCTTCGAGCAATTGATATTGGTAATTGTGATCCGTACCTTCTCGAGCAAGGGTGGTTTGTGTCCCGAGGTTTTGAGCGCAGTCGTCCTCCTGAAGCGCGTAAGCAGCAAGGTGGACGTCAAGGGCAGCAGGTGGGTTCACGACCTCGACATCAATGTTCAACGGGACGTCCATGAAATCCTCGCCTGGGAGCGATGGGCCCCAGACAAGACCGATGTCTTTCTCGGCAGAATTGGTAAACCCGTCATAGGTCTCATCAAACGACATTGGGAACAGAGCAAAACCAAACATCAAAACCGCAATGCCGAGCCACAAGAATACGTTCCATCGAGACTGTTTGAGCGCTTCTTGACGTTGCTCAAGCGTCATGGATTCAAGTGCTTCATCTTGGTCTTCATCGACAGTTGGTGTAACCGCAGGAACCTCAGCCTCTTCTTCTGACATATTTTGCCCCATTCCGAGCGAGCACTTGAAAGGCGCGTTCTATCGTCGTGCCGGTATGGACAACGCAGACGGGCACAATCGCGCCGCTGAGTCGTCCCAGCCAGATCTGCGCCTTGCGATTCTCTCGCGCGGCCCGAGACTGTACAGCACACGGCGACTCGTCGAAGAGGCACGCAAGCGCGGCCTTGATCCATATGTTGCGGATCCGATGAAGTTCTCACTTTTTGTCGCCGATGGACGAATCGATGTCCTCCACAATGGAGAACCATTCAATTTCGATGCGGTGATTCCAAGAATTGGCCACTCGATTACGAAACACGGCGTTGCCGTGTTGAGGCACTTGGAACAATTGGGGATATGGACTGCAAACAGCGGGGTCGGGATTCTCCAAAGCCGTGACAAATTGCACGCCTCACAAATTCTTGCTCGAAACCGTCTGCCAGTGCCAAGAACAACTTATGTTCGAGATATCGTTGACGTGGAAACAGCTGTTGATTTTGTTGGCGGCCTCCCCGTCGTTATCAAGGTGACACAAGGCACTCAAGGGCAAGGGGTATTTCTTCGCCACACCCTTCGAGAATCGATGAATCTCGTACAAGGGCTGTTGATGACTGGAAGATCTGTGCTCGTTCAACAATACATCGCTGAATCTCACGGCAAGGACATCCGTGCTTTGGTTGTTGGCGACCGAGTGGTTGCAAGCATGCGGCGCAAGGCTAGAGGTCGGGAGTTCCGTTCAAATTACCACCTCAATGGAACTGTGGAGAAAGTCGACCTGCCACCTGAATATGAAGAGGCAGCTTGCCGAGCGGCCCGACTCCTCGGACTTCATGTGGCAGGGGTCGACCTCCTCGAAGCTGATGATGGACCACTTGTGCTCGAAGTCAATTCCTCGCCCGGGCTTGAAGGCATCGAGAAAGCCAGCGGGGTCAATGTTGCTGGAGCCATTATCGATTATGTGATGACAGAAACCCAATTTTCAGAAGTTGATCTTGATCAACTGTTGCGCACTGTTCCCGGCTCAGGGGTGCTTTCTCTCCAGATTCGAAACCACCCAAATGTCGTTGGGAAGCGCTTAGAGGCCTTGTTCAAACCAGGTGCGGAAATCCCCGTGTTTGCGTTATCTCGCGACAACAGCCTCATTTGGAATCCTTCAAATGAAATCCAACTTCGCTGGGACGATATTCTTGTTTGTTATGGTGAACTCACAAAATTGAGGGCGTCCCTACGGCAAGCCATTCTGGATGTACCAAACGACGCCTTTACGATTGAAGACCGCGAAGGGAGTAACGCCTAATCGGCACTCGTCCGAACCCCCAAAGGCGATTTTGCTCACCTTGAGTTCGCGCGGTGGTTTGATATGGGACCATACGATACTGTGTTTGCTCTTCGGAGCACGGGATGCACACCCGCCACGGCGGGAGGCGGTGAACGCCAATGGAAAAGCGGAGAACATACGAGCGGCAACGCAAAGCACTGAGGCCAAGCCAACAAAGGCTTGCCGCGTCTGGTGTCGAACTTCCTCCTCGTCTTGTTCACATGGCAGATCTTCCATGGGTTACTTGCTACCGTCAAGCATTGCGGGCCGAAAACAAATCTGAAAACACTCAGAAGTCATATGCGAGTGGATTGAGAGCCCTCGTTGAAACCACTTTACCAGATGAACTTGTCATCGATGAAACAACCTACGATTCGATGAGTGTTCGAGAACTTGCCGAACGCATGGAGCCACTCAATGGGCGGCTTGACCGATGGACACTCTCACTTTCTGAACTTCGTCCAACGACCTACAATGCCCGCCTTGCAGCGGCTCGGCATTTGCTCAAGTGGTTGGGGCATCGCTGGCCAGATCATTTGGTCAGGGCAAGAACCGGGCGCAGGTTGCCGCGAACGCTCACTCGTCGCGAGATGTCGATGGTGCTTGAAGCGGCTTCGAACAGCGAGAACCCAGTTGCTTCAATCGTGGTCACCATGATGCTGGATACCGGTTTGAGGGTCAGCGAAGTGTGTAATCTTGATATCAACGACATCGATTTGGAGGACGGTTCGGCCAGAGTCTTTGGGGGGAAAGGTGACAAAGATCGACTTGTCTTGTTCACCCGTCGAACGCTTGAACGCATTCACGCTTGGATTCCCGTTCGAGAAGCTCGCCGTAAAGGCGATGACTTCGCCTTCCTTCTCAACTCAGCAGGACGCCGACTTCAACCGCGTGGAGTACAGCGCTTGATGGACGATCTTGCTACGGATGTCTCTCTTCCAAAGGGCAAGTTAACCCCGCACGTGTTGCGGCATAATTTCGCCACAGGATTGCTCGAACGAGGCGCAGATCTGGTTACAATCCAACGCTTGCTTGGCCATTCAAGCATCGCCACAACCCGTGTCTATCTTGAAATTTCAGATCAAACGCTGCGTGAAGTCTACCATCGAGCGCAAGCCACACGCGAAACATTGGAGGCTGCTGCAGAAGCCTCCGAAGATGTCCAAAGCGTTGAAGAAAACACGCCCTCAACAAGTGCCTACGGCCTAGAATAGGGCTCAATTTCGTTTTGCTTTTCGTTTCGGAATGAACGATGGCCCCGCCCATTCACGCCTTGCAACCACACGCTGACCACTATGGCCTACAATGGGACAAAATTTTCCCGATCTGCACCGAGAACAATTCTCCTTGGGAGGAATTTCGACCGCTTTTCGCAAACGGCCGTACTTCCTTCTTGGCATGAAGTGTGGTTTCCTCGAAGGTATTCAATCATAGCGCTATATGCGCAGGAAAAAGCATCACTTTTTGTTGAACCAAGGCATGTCTCGAACACTTCGAGGGACCTTGAGCGTACCGCCCTTCCGACCATCATCGGACTTGGTTGAAGGCAGCGTCTTCTTCGCCACAGATTTCGCTTTTTCAGCAGTCTTTTTGGAGGCCGTTGCTGCCTTTTTCGAGGTGGTTTTTGCGGCAGATTTTGCTTTTTTAGCAGTTGATTTTGCAGCACTTGTTGCTTTCTTTGCTGTTGCTTTGGTAGCGGATTTGGCCTTCGTGGTCGTTTTCTTTGTGGCCGCTTTTGCTTTACTTGCCGTGGATTTTGTCGCCGTCTTGGTTTTCTCAACAGCCTTAGCAGCAGCCCCGACTTTCTTGGCAACTGCAGCGCTTAGGCCTGCATCCTGGAGCTTCTTTGCTCCAGCGCCAGCAACCTTGCTTACAGAATCTAATTTGGCAGCGACCAGTTTCTTTGCAGTCGCAGCACCAACGCCGGGAAGTGCAGTCAATACGTCAATCTTCGAAGAACCCTTCTTGGCAGCCATGGTCTCACTTGCTTTGCCATAGTGGCGGACGCACTTCAATTCTTCTCCTCACCATGGCTCAACGAGGGGTGGCATTCATTCGTAGGTCGCCCAACCGTTGGGTATGACGGGCACCGGAGTAAGCAACACCACGACCCGAATTGTCGCACAGGTGAATCGCGCAACTGCAAGCCACAAAGTCGAACACTCAACCAATCTACTAAGGCCGAAGGGGTATTCATTGCCAAGCAATACCGTCTACCTCGGCGATGTCGCCATGGCTTTGCTGGCCAATTTGTCTCAGCCTGAAACACCAGAATTTTCATCTCCTCCGAAGTTTAACGAGCAAAAGTGGGCAATGTCGACTCAAAGCGGCCCTCTTCAGGTCAGCATTGAGTCCCATTCTTACTGGGGATTCGGATTGTTCAATTCGGGCTACCTCAACGTGATTGAAGTCAGCGGTCCGTTTGATCAACGCATGCGCCTGCTGTACGATCTTAGGGCTTCAGTGGGGCGAAATCTTTGGGAATTCGATCACCGAAATTCGGCAATGAAGTGGTTGAGGAAACACGATCCGATGAGGTCGATCGAATCCAATGAAAAAGAATGGAAGAAGGCAATAAAATCTGCAAAATCGAACTTTGAGGCATCGATTGAAATTCTGGAACAGAGAATGGCAGGGGTGGAGAAGCGGATGCACAATCAAGAAGCCAGCGCCACTTGGATTCGCGAAAAAGCTCAGGTTGCTTTTGCATCGGCTGAACTCGACATTGACATGGCACGTAAGGCACTGGCCGAGGAGAATGCTCCAGGACTGGAACGGGCACTGGCTCGAGCGGAAGCCTCTCTGATTGAAGCAGATCCAAACACTGAATTATTGAGCACTGATTATGATGCTACAGCCCCCGAAGGCCTCGCATTACGCAGCAACGAAGCCGCCTCAGAGGTGTCAATATCAGAACTTGAAATTGTCGACCTGACCACTGAGAAAGACGAAGAAGAGTAATTCATGCACAAAAAGCCCCCCCGCGTCGCGTTGATAAAGGGGAGGCATCTCGCAAGGATTGGTTCACATGGCGTCCAAGAAGAAATCCGATGGCAGCGGAATTCAGCAGGCTGCAGGTCTCATTCGATATTTCGATGAGGAATCTGAAGACGCTTGGAAGATTACTCCAGGGCAAGTTTACTTCGCCTGTATCGCTCTTGGTACCTTCTTTTACCTCGTCAACCTCGGTGTTGTCGGAGCGATCGTTGACCTCTTCTGAGGCCCACAGCTCAAAGGGGCTGAATCATTACGATTCTTTGTTCTTTGATGGCCATGCACTTTGCAACCTTCATGGCTGTTTCCATGTCGGTTGTAGCACCAATGACCTTCTCGCCTTCAACTTCGTGAAGAATGAGTTTGTGAGTGAGGTTTTGCAGCGCACCTTCTTCGATTCTTTCGAAGACCCAGTGTTCATTTTCGATCCTTACCATTGCAGGGATTTCGACCAGCGGACCCATAGCCTCGCCAATACGTTCAGTACGGGTTTTCAATCCACGCAAATCTCGGAGAGGGCTCCAACTGCGGCGTCGGACATGTGTTTTGACTCGTCTGTTCTGCTCAACGCCTTCTCTAAATGCTCGTGCCATTCGGGTCCCATCCCATGAAATCCGCAGATTCCGGTTGCGAGGTTTCCTGATTTGCTAATAAGAACCGCGATGATGTAAGTGGGGAAGAAGGCGGTTTCAGTAGGCTTAGATTGTGGCTGATGGCTTGTGCACAAGCATGCCGAAGAGCGCTACTGCCAATGCCGGTAATGCAAGAACGAGGGCGGGAAGCAGGGCATGGCTTGCGAGGAGCGGAATCAGTAAGGCACCGATTGTTGTACCAATCAGCGGAGCGATAACAAAACCAGTCGACGGTGAGCGAACATCTGCCTCAACCAACCAAGGCAACACCAAGGTCCAAGCAAGGGCCAACCAGACCCCTGGTAGAATATGGGCATTCATTGGTGAAAAGGCCAAGATCAACATAGGCATAAACAGCGCCATGCTGCGAAGCCACCACGCTTCGGGCCTTGGCGCAGCATCAAAGCCAAGCGTTGGCATAAATTGGGCCAAGAGCATTGCACCAAGAACAACCGTACAAGCCCAGAATCCGAACAGAGTCGCTCCTGCTGTGGTTGCAAAGACATCGGTCGTGTCGAGCAGCAATCCCGCACTGACCATCATCAGGAAGGCCGAGCATCCAAACATCGCCACCAGCGCTAAACTCCGTCGCTCTCCATGAAGGAGCCTGCTCTCAATGGTCCTTGAAGGTCGGACAACAAAGGTGAGTGCGACCGTGGCATGAAGTGCCATCAGCAATGCAATAATGTCAGTGCTTGATGTAGGGTCTTCGTTCCATGCCGCCCATGCCAGAGGATTGGTTGTAAGCCAAAGCAGCGTCACAGCAATCAACACTGCGTTCTTCATGCTGGCTTTCTTGGCAAGCGGCGAAAAATCTGCACCGATGCTGTACGTGCTCGAAGCAGCAAAGAGTTCCCCCGAGAACATCACCATGAGGGCAAACAACAGAGGGAGGATGGCGTTTGAAAGTGAAAGAGGCGCTAGAATCCCCTGTTCTGGTAATGGGTCGGTGGCGGTGTAGGCTGACTCCGGGAAAAGCAGGCCCACACTCATCAAAAGACACAGTGAAGTAAAACTCATGATTCGATACCGTGCTGTGGTTGCCGCACCTTCGCCAAGCATCTTGATCGTCGGTAAGCGGTTCGATGCCGCAGCGAAGACGACCACTGCAAGTGCTGCAAGTTCATGGCCTGCTTGGCCAGAGGCCAAGAGCGTCACACGCTCGATGAGCGAAGCATCTTGTGGTAAGTATTGCAACACTTCCAAGTGCGTTGTGTCCAGTTGTACTATGGCGCTCACCCGATGAAGTAACAACCAAGCAAACATCACGGCAGGACCCCATCGGACGAGGGCACCAATCCTCAATGAGGCGCCTCCGTTTTTTTCAATTGACGGTAATGCCAACCACAGGCAGAGAGTAATGGCAAGGGTTGGGAAAAACCATGGTAAGGTATCGCCCAACATTGCTTCGACCACAAGGCTTCACATCTTGAGCATGGCGGAAGCAACATAGTGAGGTGGCCAAACCCCAAGCCATGTCGCGGGGTGAATGGCAAGACCAAGACTTGCTGGCCGTGGCGAAGGACACACCGCTGTCCCACTTGGCAGCGAATCTCGGTTTGAATGTTGACAAGTGGCTTGCTTTTGCCACCGAACCATTACCAGAAACATTCCGAATCACGCCTGAACGATACGATCGTGAATGGACGGAATCAATTCTTCGCTCAATAGGCGGCCAACCTCTTCACTGGGCCCCAAACGATTTTGCGTGGCAGATGCCATTTGCACGAGGCCAAGCGCCCGATGCCAACGCTAAACACATCATGGCCTTGCTGCATGAATCTGGTCGAATCACCCGTCAGGAAGCTGCCAGCATGCTCCCTGTGCTTGTTTTGAAT
>CBFIIS010000016.1:0-34179 GCA_965662715.1 Candidatus Poseidoniaceae archaeon
TGCTTCGTATACAAGGGGCCCCTTGTACACGACGTCCTTCACAACGGTACCCACGTAATCGCATACATGCACTTGAGAGCACCTTGATGACAGACAGTCCTGTCCTTCTGCTTTGATTTAACAAGGGATCACAGTTCATTTGGCACCGGTGTTTGGTCCATATGTAAGAACGCATAGACCGCCCACCATGTGACAATGTCCCATGAATGAACGAGGTTGTTTATTCCAGTGGAATTATCAGTACCCATGTAGTCAATCATGGTGTCCATCGTATCGCATTCACGGTGGTAACACGGATATCCATCCACCAAACCATTCCATCCAAGGGTTGCAACACCGATGTTTTGGAACGAGTCGTGGTCACTTCGAGCAGTTGGTGATTCGTAAATCGCAACGGTATCTTCGTAGATATCGCCCCACAGTGGGCTCTCTCCACCCTCAAGCCATGCTTCTCTTCCACGATCGATTTCGTACCCTAGATCCAGTGCATCTCCACCAATCCATTCTGCCAAGTAATACATACCTGCTTGGTCGATCGCTTCCTGGGAACCGTCCGGGCCAAGGTATACTGAAAGCGCATAATCACCTGGATAATTGACACCTGCCATGTCGAGGTTCAGATAATTGCTCACAGTAATTCCATCTGGCAGGTCGTTAGCGAACGAACGCGAACCCCACAATCCTTCTTCTTCAGAAGACCACAAACAGAAGACCATTGTTCGGCGAGCATCGAATTCAGCAAGGACACTAGCAGTGGTCAATACCATGCTCGATCCTGCTGCATTGTCGTAAGCACCGTGTCTGGTCCCGTAACCTGGAATCCCGGCTTCAGCTCCAGGAGTATAAGCCACAGGAGGTGCAATGTCAAAATGTGCGCCGAAGACGAGCCATTCATTTGGATAGACTGAACCATCTTTGTACCCACAGATGTTGACCGCCCAGGCTGTATTCGATTGGAAACGATGGACTTCCACCCTATCCAATCCGTAGCCCTGCATAACGCCTTCAAAATACGTAATTGCGTGTTCATATGAAGGGTTTGCATTTCCAATCCAGCGATCAAGATAGCCAACTGCTCCATCTGCACCGCATGAGGCACAAGGGGTATCGTCGGTAATGAAATCGACCCAGTCATAGACATCTCTACCATTGACCCAACCATCACTCGCACCAACGCCGTTCTCTTCCGTCAAATCAGCCCGAAACGGTCGGCTTGTTTCCAGAACTAGAGAAATGACATCGCCTCCGGATTGGTTTCCTGAAATCAACCATGGCCACATTCCTCCTTCATCTTGATTTGCAACTGCTTGCACAGCAGAACCGCTGTTCGGATTTTCAAGCCATGTGGTCCAAGACTCGTCTGCCTCTCGAATTGGCCAATCGACACGTCCAACCTCCCCAACGAAGAAGACGACCTTGTCGTTCCTTGGAGGGAGGAGGATGTTGACACTCACCTGTTCGCCAGAGTTCATATCGAGTACTGTGCCGTTTTGGGCGCGCATCGAACCAGGATCTTGTATGAAGTACGGAATGAAGACTGCTAGGTCATCATTGGCATCGAGGGTGATTGTTTGCCACATTCCAGCCTCAAGCGATTCAGACTCAACAATTGTGAGAGACGACGCTTCAAGAGATTGTACTTCGTTTTCTCCAATGCAACCTGAAAGTGGTGCTAGAACCATCAAAAACATAAGGCCAACAGCCTGTATTGGAATGCGCATGTCATGGCCAACCACCGCTTATGTTTGAATTCAGTGGTCTTGGCGAAACGTTTGAACCTCTTGGACACAGATGGCTTGTGTACAAGGGCCTTCCTTATATTCAATTTAATCCAAATTCTCTGAGAATGTTCCTGGCCAAATCCTGACTCCTTCGCCATTTCCGCCTTTGGCGTCGGTATCCCCAACTTATGAAAGGTACAAACATAATTACAGAAAATATGGGGAGGAAGGGCGGGAAGAACAACGCTACAGGGTACAACAATAACAAAATTCCAACTTGCAGGTATATTTTTGACGCTGCCCAGTCGAACCAAGCTAGCATGCTATGATCAATTTCCTCATCCATTTCACCCCATTGAAATTCTTTCCCGCAATGCGGGCAATCAAAGACTCCTGATACCCCATCTTCCAATCCCACCTTCAGACTGCAATGTGGACACTGGATGACAGCCATGGTATGGCGTAGCAAAGATGTTCCTAAATAAAATAATAGCCGGTTGCAGTCACTTCCACAGCCAGAAAGGAACTGACTCCAATGGCTACCCTGATTTCTATTGGCTCGATTGAACTATTGAATTGAAGAAGCGACCGTTACTGGGGCAATACCCATTGCGGCCAATCCTCATGGTCTGAAGACCGGCTCACAAGAATGAGAACTGGTCGCCCGACCTTAGCAAGAACCGATTCAAGGGAACTTGCGGTTGAGGGTGGGATGACCCCATCACGCATATCGACTGCTAACCAAGCATCCGGATACTGGCCTTTCCAAGCCTCTAACTCCGCTTCAATTCCTTCGGGTGGAACCCCTTGGCGAACACTGGCGATGAAGCCCCAATTGGGTAAGCAACGACGCTCTGCATCTGTCCACAAAAACATACGAGGTGGCCGGGGCAGGCGTGCGAGTTGATCGATTGCTTCTTGCTCAGTCACACACACCGGTCGGTTTGGCATTGGAACTGGAACTGAATGTTGCCATGTTCGGTCGATGTTCATCGGTTCACGGCGGCGCATGGTTGAGCGAGGCAAGCAGTCCTGTTTCAAACCCTCGTTGAAGCACCTACAAAACACAGCAGGAACGGAAGGGAAACCAACCCAACCTTCATGCCCCCCTTACGCCGCCCTATCTTCATGGCAAACGGCAACGCACCGCCTCCGCCCCAGCCGCCGGGTGGCTCGATGCTCATGATGTTGGGTGTCATGGTCATGATGACCCTCCTAATTATGAATCCTGGAATTCGAAATTCGTTAGGCGCAATCGCTGACCCAATCTTGGGCCCAGTCCTCCCTGAAGAATCCTACTTCGTGTTCACAGTCCTCATTTTGGGAACATTTTCGATGACCATGAACACTGTGCTTCGAAACTTCTTCACCGATCCAATGGCCCAAGCCCACATCGGTCACCGCCAACGTCAGGTTCGAATGATGATGAATGACGCTCGCATGAGCCGAGATCCAATTCTACAAGAAAAGGCAACCACGCTTCAACAACAGATGATGCCTGAGCAACTCAAGGTACAGATGGGCGCAATGAAGCCGATGATGTTCACCATGGTCTTCATCATCGCCATCTTTGCCTGGCTTACCACGACAGTTGAGAACTTCCGAGTGGATTATGTCTCGCTACCATGGCACAATGAATGGAACCTGCTGAGCGATAAATTCCTCTTTTTCCCTGCTTGGATTTGCACCTACATTTGCATGAGTGCACCATTGGGTCGAATTGTTGACCGCCACATCAAGCTGTTCCGCTACCGATCTCACCCGATGGTCAAATCAGGAGAGACCATCAAGGAACCATTGTTGCATTTGGTCGCTGGTCAAACCAAGGCAAAGAGTGCAGATGCTCGACGACGTCAACAACGCAGTCAGCGCCAATCTTCCAACAGAAAAACAAACAAAGCAAAATCCACTTCGGTGAACAAAAGCACTGAAGAGGTCGAAAAGCCAGAAAAGCATTCTGCATTGGAGTGCCCGGAATGTGGAATGGACATGATCACAAAACTCGGACCGAGGACAAAGCGTTGCGATGTTTGCAGGCACGAATGGGTGTGAGCATGGTCAAAATCACTGTCTCTGGCCACCCAGGGAGTGGGACAAGCACACTTGTCAGCGGATTGATGGACCATTTTGGTTGGTCATCGTTGAATGGCGGCGATGTCTTTCGAGCCGAAGCAAAGCGTCGTGGCATGACACTGGCTGAATTTGGAGCACTGTGCACGACTGATTTGGAAGTCGACCGACAACTCGATGCTCTCTTGCAAGAACGCATGTCAGCAGCAGGTGCAGAAGAAATTGTTGAATCTCGGCTTTCAGGATGGTGGGCCTACAGGCTTAACCTCAATTGTGTTCGAATGTGGATTGATGTTGACGCTGAAGAACGGGCTCGTCGGGTTGTTGCCCGTGAAGGTGGCACCATTGAAGAAGCACTGAAGGCCAATGAGAAGAGAACAGCCGTCGATGCAGAACGCTTCATGCAACTGTATGGCCTCTTACCCGAAGAGCGCGAACCCTATACCATAGTACTCGATGCAACACATCTAGGCAGGGAGGAAGTCCTTGCCGCTGCAGTTGAACACTTGGAGGCACTCGCATGACAGACCACGTACTCGATACAAAAGCCACCACGAACCCAGCGGTTGGAACCATACCGGATGAACGAAGCGTTGAGCAAAGGTTGGCTGGCGGATTCATTCTGCTCGACAAACCCGCTGGACCAACCTCGCACCAAGTGGCGGCATGGGCCCGTGATTTGTTCGGACTTGAACGACTTGGCCATGGTGGAACGCTTGATCCATTTGCAACAGGTGTTCTTCCGCTCATGGCTGGAAAGGCAATGAAGGTGACAAAGAAAATTCTCAACCACAAGAAATCCTACATCTGTGTGTTCCGATTTGCGCAAGAAGTCAGTGATGATGACCTCCAAGAAGCCATGGTACGATTGACAGGTCGCGTCTACAATGTACCACCAGAAGTATCTGCGGTCAAAGTGCAGGTTCGTACAAGGAAAATTTTCGCATTTGAACAACTCGATCGCTCAGGCAATGACATGATTGCTCGTGTGGCCTGTGAAGCTGGCACCTACATACGAACGATGGCTCGTGACCTCGGTCTTTTGCTGAACATGAAGGTTCAACTCAAGGAATTACGCCGAGATATGTCTGGTATGTTCACACTTGATGATTGTGTGACGCTCCAAGAACTTGCAGATGCTGTTTGGTTGTGGAAGGAGTGCGATCGGCCTGAGGCGCTTCTTTGCATTATTCACCCAATTGAGAAACTCTTGCTAGATTTGCCTTCTGCAACCGTCAAGGACAGCGCAGCTGCTGCTCTTGCACACGGAGCACCGTTACTGCGCCCAGGTCTTGTCAACATCGCCGCTGGTGTTGCCTCTGGAAAGGAAATTTATGTTCAGACCCTCAAGAATGAGGCTGTTGGCGTTGTGACCCTTACGGCGGACACTGACGATATAGCATCGATGACTGAAGGCGAAGTGGCGCGTCCGAGCATGGTGCTCATGGACGGCGACGTCTACCCTCGACGTTGGAAATCACCTGAGTGATCCCAAACGCAACGTGATCTTCATCACGCTTCGATGTATTCTTCGTAAATGTACTCCTCTGTTTCAATTCTTATTTTCAATACTGACATGGTTCCCACATCCACTCTGTCAACCGAAGTTGAACGGTCCCCACGACCTCAAAGCAAATTTTTGTGAGACGGTCCCATTATCAAGTTTGAGGGTGTTTTCCGCGTTATCCGACAGGAGAGAACTGGTTTCTTAGTCAAAATTTCATTCTAACTTCTTGATTTTCGGAGGGGCAAGGAAGGCAAAAGCTCCAACGATGACAAGCAATCCAATCACCGTCAATCCGTAGAAAGCACCGTCACCAATCTCAATTCCAGACGAGGAGGTATCATCACTTGTTTGCTTTGGCATAATCTCAACCGCTATCGCAGCCTCGTTATTGGTTTCATCACCCTCATCAATTTGAAGGCCTCGATCAACCATAGCGCGAATCTGAACCGGTCCTGGCTGTTCAGGAATAGCCCAGTCACAGGTGACTTCACCCAATTCACCAGGTTCTAGAAGTGGTATGGTACCAATGGCGATCAATTCAGTGTTCATTTCACAGCGAACTGAAATCATTGTCGCATCGGCTTGTCCAGTGTTTCTGACAAGCACCCGGAATGCACCAATGCCACCGGCAGTCATCTCTGAATCCCCATCATCAATGCTTTCAATCACCAAATCAGGAAGCGCCATCACTTCCAAATCCATGATCCGCTCAGTGCACGTTGATTGATCACATAGCGAAACGAGGACAGCATGGAAACCAGGCGTCGGGGCGTTGACGGTGATGGTGCGGGCGTCAAGGTCAATCGAAGCCCAACTGCGGTTAGTGCTCGCTGTCAATTCATCTGAATCGATATCTGCATAGCTGATGGAAAGAACTGTTGGAACCGCAAGCTGAACTGGAATAACGGATTGGAATTCCGTCAGAACTGGCGCATCATCAACTGAGGACACCGTGATCATGAACACTTCACTCCACGAGTTTCCAGCCTCATCGAACACGGTGGTTGTGACCGTAGCAAAGCCCGAAACTTCCGGCATAAGGCGGACACGGAGATCGCCCTCAGTAAGATCAATTTCCACCAGTTCTGTGTTGGTGTTGCTGAATGTTACCACGAGGTTTTCATTGGTTGTCCGGTCATCACTGCAGCGATGTAAAAACGGAAGGATGCGCCCTCCACCATCCTCGATGAGGGTTTGGTCGCCCACTGGAATACAGGTTGGATCTTCATCCCAAGCAATGCTGTATCCACCAGTGATGTCGATCGAAGTGACTTCGAACGCTGTCGTGCTTGCTTGACCAAGCGAATCCCAAGTGAACCAAGTTTTGAGTTCGACCTTCAATGGCGCATTCCTATCGTGCAAATGGGCACCGATTGGGAAGGAAAGGGCAATCGTAGGATTGAGTTCCACTGGTTGATTGGTTACCAATTCATCATTAACGAAGAGCAGCCAACGTGAATAGGTGGCATCCAGTCCGTCCAAATCTCCGAAAATTCGACCATTCAACATCAAGGTTGGATCGTTAACATCCACCGTCACTTCACTGATGCATGCATCGATGGTTGACACCCGCACCTTGGTGTAAGGATGATCGGGCAATAGCATGTGCTCGTCCATCGATTGGAACTCTGTAAATGAGACCCCATCTGTTGAGGAAGCGTATTCCAATAGAACATCATCGAGGGATTCATTCTGCAGCACATAGTGAACCCGTCCAATACGTTGATTCGGTGGCGTCTCGATGACATCGCTGGTCCAAACGCCACTCGAGCCTGCGGTGCTGGATTGCAATCCACAGGACGAATAGCCCATGTTCTCTGAGTCGCCAGCGGTCAGGTCAAGGTTGATCAGTGGTGTTTCATGGGCGTCAAAGGTTGTCGTTGCGGCTGCCACCTCCCCTCCATACCAAGGGGTTTGCATGGTTACCTCAACACCCACAGCGTCGAGATTGAGTTGGGAATCATCCGTTCCTCCAACCGATTCGTAATTGGCGGTGACGATGATGTTCTGCAGGGTGTTCCAATTCCATTCATCAAGTCCAGAGATGTTTTCTCTCCAGTAATTTCCAGACATATGGTCAAGAGGGTTTTGAGTGTGTGAAATCGTGGCTAAGGACTCAAACTTGCTATCATACTCCACAGAGAACCGAATTGAATCTTGAGAGAGTGCGTGTGGTACTGCAAACACAAAGACCAGGTTCACATCAATGATCTCATAGCCAGTCGAACCTGCTGCATTGAAGTTGGTCAGTTCCATTTCGGGGCCCGAAGACCAAGAATAAGCACCATCAGGAGCGTACCTTGAATTGTTCGAGTCAGTCGGTGAAGATTGTGCCCAGAAAATCATCTCATCAAGGTTCACAGGGCGATCATGAACCATGGTAAGGCGAGCGTCGGCCACCATGGATTCAGTGTACAATGCCTCATCTTCGGAGAAGGAAGTGTACGCATCCATCGTCCATTCACCAGCATCATTGAATGCGCCTTGAGGCAGCAGGTCAACAGTGCTTGTCTCGTGTACCGAACGGGCAGAAACGCCTGATAGAGGAGCCAAGACAAACAATATGAGGAGCATGAAGGGGATGTATTTCTGTCTCAATGTGCTTCGCATGGAGTGTGTTGAGTGGCGAATACACTTGAATGCAAGGGTTCGATGCGTGGACCTCTGCATCGTTGTGAGTCTGTGGAGGAGTGCGGATTATTGAAATACCACGCGGCTGACGGCGGAGCACCTCTCATGGCTGTGATGGTGTAGGGGTTAGCACGGCAGATTGTGGTTCTGCCAGCCCGAGTTCGATTCTCGGTCACGGCCCTCTTTGAATAACGGGTCAAGCCTGTTACTGTTCGAACGCTTTTTCATCGATGGTGTGACCCATTCGTTCGACTTTTGTTTCAAGGTACGAACGATTCGAATCGCCAATCCCAACAACAAGCGGTGTTCGAAACGCTACGTCAATGCCATAGCTCTCTAGTTGAGCTGCTTTGTCAGGGTTATTGGAAAGCAATTCGATGGAGGGGATGGCCAATGCTTTGAGCATTGATGCCGCAATTTTGTAATCTCTACCATCGCCTGGAAGACCTAACATCAAATTCGCATCCAAGGTGTCTGCGCCTTGATCTTGAAGATGGTAGGCCTGAATTTTAGCGTGCAAGCCAATACCTCGACCTTCTTGACGGAGGTAAAGAATGCAGCCATAGCCGCGTTCAACAACCGCTTTCATGGCAGCTTTGAGTTGCGGGCCACAATCACATCTTGAACTGCCAAAGGCATCACCGGTCAAGCATTCCGAATGCAAGCGAACGAGCACAGGATCTGGACCCTTCATTTCACCAAGTGTGAGCGCCACGTGATCAAAACCTGTTTCATTTTCGTGAAAAACCCTGATGTTGAAATCGCCGTGGACGGTTGGTAATCTGGCCTCGCTAGGAACAGATTCTCGTTCGACGAGTGGTGAGGTCATGAGGTCACCTCCACAAGGAAACAATATTCACCCATGCTTTCTTCTATAGAAATAAGGCGATGCCCTGTACGATCGATCAACATCGGTAAATCATGCAGCACTTCTGGATCATCAGCGAGCAATTCAAGCACTTCTCCCTTGGCCATGGTCGTGAATGCTTTCTTGGCTTCAGCAACAGGAACTGGGCAAAAAAAACCAATGACATTGAGCCGATGTGTCGGCTGCTGGGAATTGTGAGCCTCACTACCCATCACTTCCACCACGTACCGTCCAGCCGCTCCTTTGGTATCAAACTCACCATTCGCCATACTTGCAAACCACTCGGGAAGACACTACATGGGCTTGAAGTTCCCGCAACTTGATGAGGAGGGACACTTACCCCTAAGCATGGTGTCCACCACCTCATCGTCACAAAACCCCGACGATTTGGCGTGGTCAGAAGTAGGCCAACTCGGTCTACGCTATGCTAGAATACCACTTGCGCTGTTGTGTGTCGAAGCGTTTTACTGGTTCATCACCATGCCATCAGACACCCTTGGACCAATCCAAGTCACAGAAGCATGGATTTGGAATGAAATGACCAACCTCATCTTTGGTGAAGGTGCATCGACGCTGTCGACTCATAATGGATGGATGACCCGAATTGAACTTAATCACGTTGATTTCCCTGGAAGTTTCAACCATGTTGCGTTGTATGTTTCTGATGAATGTGCTGGAGTTCATGAAATGATTTTCCTTTCAACGCTGGTGGCTATGACTGAAGGCGTTCCACAGAAACTCAAAATTCGTTCGATCATCGTCATGTGTTCAATTGTCTATGTCTTGAACATCATGCGTCTCGTGGTCTTCTATCCGATTGCGGTTCAAGAATGCGTAGCTATGCCAAACCAAGCTGAGTGCTTGATCCCAATGTGGGAATGGCACACTGCTGTCTACCAATGGGGCTTCTTAGTGGTCCTTGTTGGCATGTGGCTGGTTTGGTTTTGGAAGGTTGGTGGTCCGGCGCGTACACTCGATGCTTCCACCGCCCCAGTTGAGGACTGGCGCATCCTGTTCCGCCGGAACTGGGCGAAGCAACACTTTGGTCTGATCCTTGTTGCCCTTGTCCTCGTTGCTGGTGGGGCTTACAATGTAACAAGCAGCAATGAGGCAAATGAAGCCAAGTTAACGCTCGACACGTGCCAATTCCTCGATTTGGTCAGTTCAGAGTGCACTCAAGCGCAAAAGGATTGGGACAACGCCATCGAATCTGCATGGTCAATGGCCGCTATTGGACTGGTGGCAGGAGCGTTTGGTGTTGTGGAGTTCCAGCGACCAGATGAGCACGGCCAATGGCCCTCGAACACTAAACAAGATCTAGGGGTCATCGAGGATCCCAAAACACCCACATCACGTCATGAAACCAAACGAAAAGGTTCCTGGAAAAGCAGGAATTCCGAAGAAGAGTGAATCACTCAACGATGGTTGCTGCAACACGTTGGCCAGCCATGTCTCGCTTTTCGAGCGCTTTGATGGCAAGTCCAACCTTGCTTGTGTGGATGCTGATGTAGGTGGAACCGTTGTCAAAGTGAACGTCACCAATCGCCATTTCATTGCAGCGAAGTGCATCGGTAAACCAGCGTGAAACATCCAGTGAGGAACCAGCAGCAGCCGGGTCAATATCGAGGTGAAGCTGGACAAAGCCGAACACATCTGCTGTCTCGCCAAAGTCATCCTGGCGCTTGACCGGGTCTCGGTCTATGCCTTCTGGAAGTTCAGGAGCTTCGGTTTCGACGATGTCAAGACCATAGGTGGCCATGATTTTGGAAAGTTGGGGCGCATCATCCCTTGAGACGAGGCTCCAAGCCTGTCCTTGACGACCAATTCGGCCGGTTCGACCGATGCGGTGAACAAAGGAATCCAAATCAACTGGTAGATCGTAATTGATGACAAGGGTGATGCCATCAACGTCGATTCCACGGGCCGCAACATCTGTGGCCACGATGGTCTTAATTTCCTCAGCCTTGTACCGCTTGAGGATTTTCTCACGTTGATTTTGACTTAGATCCCCATGGAGGCCTTCGACTGAGAATCCATGCTTGGACAATCGTTGAACAGCCAGATCAACCATGCGCTTCGTGTTGCAGAAAATGATGGTTTGATCTTGTTCATTCATACGTGAAAGAAGACGACCAAGAACCCACAATTTGTTCGCTCGACCAATGCGGACGCTGTACATATCGATCGGTGGGATATCAAGTTCCTCAGTGTTGGTGAGAACGAATTCTGGTTCGTTCATGAACTCATTTGCAGTGTCAATAATTTCCTGAGGGAAGGTTGCAGAGAAGAGAAGTGTTTGGCTGCGAGAAGTCATTCGTTCGATGACCCACATGATGTCAGGGAAGAAACCCATGTCCAACATACGATCTGCTTCATCCAAGCAAAACAAGGTTGGCGAGGTGAGGTCGATATGACCTCGGTCGCTCATGTCCATGACACGACCGGGGGTACCGACGATGATGTCAACGCCGTCACCGAGCGAACGTGCTTGCTTTTCGAGGTCAGTGCCGCCGTAGACGGTTTGAATGGAAAGTCCAGTGTTGCCTTGCAAGGCGTTCAATTCTTGAGCCACTTGGTTGGCAAGTTCACGGGTTGGTGCGAGAATGAGGGCTTGAAGAGACCCGTTCGGTGCGCATTTCTCTAGGATTGGAAGGCCGAAAGCTGCCGTCTTACCAGACCCAGTCCGTGCTTGGCCGATCACATCAAGGCCACGTCGAGCGATTGGGATGGTGTCTTTCTGGACTTGAGTTGCATGGCTCCATTCCAGCGCTGCAAGGCCATCGAGGAGTGAACTTGGTAAGTCCCAAGAGTCGAAGCGGGTTTTGGTGAACATGGTATCATCTCCGTCTCGGTTGTGCGAGTGGGTCGCCGAGACGGTGGCAACCCAATCGAGTGGAATCAGAAGTTGTCGCGCTCAGCGATTTCTTGCTGTAGGATGCCCATCCAATACTTGCGCGCATTTTCACGGGTAAGTGGGCGCTTGGTTTGTCGAACGTGTTCGAGAATGTATTGTCGGAACTTGAGCGACTTGTTGCGGTTAACACCCTTTGGAGTGATTCCATCCCACAATCGGTCAAACTGTTCTTCTTTGTCATTGAATGCATCTGAACTCATCGAAAGCACCTCTAAGCATTCCGGCCACTGATGCTCCCTTCTTAACCATGCCGACATGAAAAGCAAAGCGAAACTCGCACTCAAAAGATGAAATCAAAAATATTCATCGTCGTCATCAGGCTCTTCATCTTCGAAATCATCAGTGTAGCCCATCATCTCGTCTTGCGACACGGCCTTGTAGGCTCCAGCAGTTGGCTGGGGCGCTGGCGCTGGTTCATCAAGCGGTTTTGGAGGGGCTTCAACAGCGGGTGAACCATCGGGTCGGGCTGGTTGAAGGCCAACGGTTTTGCCGTGCGCTTCTGCGATTTCCCGATCGATTGCAGGGACTGCTGGCGCAGGTGCAAGTTGAGCATTCTTTTGCGCTTCAGTCCCATCGATGGAGGCATCAAATGTCATTTCGTTAAGCGATGAGATAATGTTCGGATCTGTTTCAGTCTTGAGAAGATCAGCAGCCATAGTTCTCAAGATATCCTCACCGAACAAGCGAGGAAGCAAATCAACACATGCCTTTCGAACTTGCAAATCTGTTGATTTTGTTCCCTTAACCACCAATTCACGAGCTCGTCCATGATCCGTATCCACTGTTTGCAGAGCCTTGATTCCGCTAAGTCGAACCTTTGAGTCAGCATCAACCATGGCGCGTTCGGCAAACGCTGTAGCAATTCTCGACTCCTTCTTTGCAAGGCTTGGCAAGGTTCTGGCAGCAATCCTTCGAACTTCAACATCTTCATCATTCAACGACCATGAAATCAAGTCCCATACAGGTGAACCGCCCCGCTGAACAATACGTCGCAGCAGTCCTGCCGCCTTTCTCCTCAACTTGGGATCTTCTTCGAGTAACAAGGTATCAATGTGATGGACAACCACTTCCGGCCATGTTTCACACAAGCCATTGAGTCCTTTCCATGCTGCATCAAACCGTTGACGATGAGCTGAACGCAGTTCATTTCCAAGGATGGTTTCCACAGCAGATGGGAACACAGGAGCCGTGACTGCAAGGCAACGACTTGCCGCACTGCGAACATTTGCATCGTTGTCGTCGAGCAGCACTGAAAGCCAATCAAACAATTCATTCGACTTGCGAACGGCAATCTCTGGAAGCACATCCAATGCTGCGACGCGCACATCCGCATCATCTTGCTCGAAGGCGAGCATGAGCGCAGCGTGGGCTTCGTGGATCAACCGTCCACTAAAACGGCCCAAAGCGCGAACGCCTGCGGCTTGATGATGCGTATGGGTTTTGTCGAGGTATCGAGATTGTACGGCGTCAATTTCACCCAAAGCAAGAGGCAGAACATCCGCATCAGGAATACTCACCCAGGGGCCGATTTCGTTGACGATTTTTTTGTCTGCTTTTTTACTTCGACCAACATTGAGAGGCAATCCAGTGCGCGGGTCACGTGCAATATATTCGCGTACCATTTGGAGCCCTCCAGTGCGGCGCAGCAGTTCGTGACCAATGAACCTATGGACGACGCACCTCCTTTCGATATCAAGACCATATGAAGAATGTCAAGGAAATGTCAGGAATCGACGGCGCGCAATCCTCTTGAATCGTACCGCGAGTCCAATGTCATGGTCAGCAGCCGCGTAAGCAATCTCGCCTTTGTTTTCTGGGCAGTCATGGCCATGGCAATGATGCCTTATTCGGGGATTTTTGAAGCCGAATCACAGATGGAAATGGACAGCACAACACCGCCTATGAAGGCCATCAAAGCGTCAACGGGGTTCAATGCAAGCGATGGTTTCACACCCTCGAACATCACGGTGAACAGCAGTGATGGGAACCCCATGCTTGACCGTCCAAGCATATCACCACAAAGCCTAGGCAGTCCAGCGATGATGTTCCATCGAACGGGTGGTTGCTTGGGATACAACAGCCTTACCGATGAAGCCATGTTGATCGGGGGCCGTTATGATCCAAATCCAGGTTCCTCCGGAGATGAATCTGAAACCGATATGGTCGAATTTTTCGATGTTGCGAACGAAACATGGTCGCCAAACCCGCAAACGATGCCACAAGCTCAAGCCTACCATGAATGCGTGGAAGTCGGCGGTAAGATTTACGCCATAGGCGATCACCATGCATTTTCCAACCCTGGTGTTCGAGCAGATGGCGTTGTTCACATCTTTGACCCGATGACCAACAATTGGACAACAGGGTCGACAATGCCCGCCACATTGGGTGTTGGATTAGCAGGCATGGACACGCTTGACGATTTCATTTATGTTGCTGGAGGCGTAGGTCGTTGGGATCGAACAGACCTTTCCAACAGAACTTTGCGATATAATCCAGCCACAGATGTGTGGGATTCAATGGCCAATATGAGCGCTCCACGGCACTCGTTTGAATTGGTTGCCTACCATGGTAAGTTGTACGCTATTGGCGGTGTTGTTCGCATGTTTGATGTGACCCTCAATCAAACCACGGTCGCTCCCGCCAATCACACCGAAGTCTACGACCCTGCAACCAATACATGGACCAATGGGTCGGATTTGCCATTCAAAATTGCGGCTCATGCGGCGGTTGTTCACAATGATGAAATTGTCATTGCAGGTGGACTTTCAAACAGTGGAAAATACGACCAAATACGAGGCTATAATCCAATAACCGGTCGGGTCTACAATCATGGTTTATTGCACAATGCAATCTATGACTTTGATATGATCAATGTTGATGGGACCTTGATTTATGCTGGTGGAGACACGTCGAATTGGAGGTTCAGTAGTTGGAGCACTGCCTACTCAGATGTATCCGGAATTTACCATAATCCTGACATGCAAAGCGGCACGTTGCTTTCGGACATCTTTGATTTACGAACTGGCTCAGAAGCAAGTGCCACACCACTATGGATTGATTTTGCAGGTGCAACACCTACCGGAACGACCCTCGAAATGCAATACCGTACGGGGGCAGACACGGTTGGCATCGGCAACAGCCTTTGGAGGCCTTTGGGCGTGAACCAATCATCAGAATACCTTCAACTTGGCAATCATACCTTCACTGATGTGACACCCGGTGACAATTTTATTCAGTACCAGATTAAATTCACAACTCAACAATTGAATGAATGGATCATCCCATCACTCAACAGCATTGAAGTTGGTGCTGAGGAAGCACGATTCCTTACTTCGCCACCAGCAAGCTTGAATCCAAATGCTGCTTTATCCACCGTACAGACCTTCCATGCTGCATATGATTCTGCTTCCTCTTACAGTTTGGAAATCAAGCCAACGACGTATGATGGATTTGGAATCATAGGTCTTGACCCTGCCACCCTCACCTACACACCTTCGACCAACACCTTCGAAGTCGATGATCCGGATGGATTGATTCGATCCTCTGATCGAACGGCTACAATCACCTTGGGCGAAGATGGTGATACAGTGGATTGGTCCTTCGCCATCAACGACGGCGGTGCCACCCCATACCTTCAGATGACGGTCGGAACCAACAGCAGCGTGACGACCTCTTACACCACCTCAACCATCACCGTCATTGACAAAGAGATGACTGTTGAAGTGCTTGAGTTGACATCTTCGATGAGCAGTCAAGGCGACGCAACGGTCTCTGAAAACGAAGTCTACCCTGGCGAAGCCCCGATGACAGCCATCGTTGACCATGCATTTACGAATTCTGATGCACGATTACTCAATGGCCTGATTGAGGCAAGGATAAATGTGGATGTTGAAGCAACCCAAGACCTTGGAGGAGGCATCTATACCAACCCTGGCACATGGACAACACTGACCACTGGCTCAACAACTGCCATTGATTTCATCCTACCAAACGGCACCTCTGGTGTTGCACGTGTCTGGCTTGAAGCACGAACTTCTGACGATCTTGTCTTGGACGTCCTCGCTTACAACCGGTCGATCATTATCAACAACGAAGGTCCAGTTCTCATGAGCACAACGCCTGGCTATGGTGCCTATTCCAACGAGCAAAGTGAGCGGGTGGTGAGCCTCACCTACAGAGATGTTGGAGGATTTTCAAACGCAACAGTACAGGGACACATCTGGATTGAATCGCTCCACGATGCTTCACAAGACGGAATCTCTGACGCCGGTGAATATCAGCCTCACCCAATCGACTTCACCAATGTGGAACACGAGTGGACAATTTCGATGAACGTCAATGACACTGCAAATAATGACCATCAGACGGTCCGGGTTTGGCTTCAAGGCACGGATTTAGCCGGCTATGCCATCGAGGATTCAAACGCTGAGAACGGAACATTGTGGTGGGAAAGCCGTACGCCGGAAAAGGGTGATTTGGTGGACTTTGGAGGCGTGAATGCTACAGGAGAAATAACACGCCTCGAACCAACAAAGTCGTTTTCATGGCATGTCGAAGTGACCGATACCAATCGATTAAGCGACCTTACCCGAATCAACCTCATGCTTGGTAATGATCCAACCCTTGGCTTGCAGTACAACACGAACCTTGGAACCTGTGAAGCGCTCGATGCACGAATCCAAGTGCTACCGACGTGCACCGCAAGCGGGCAGACCACCCTTAGCATCCACTTTTCGGGTACCATCGATTGGACATTCGTAACACCGTCAACCCATGATGGCCAAATTGAGATCATCATCCAAGATTATGATGGAATAGAATCCTTTGTGTTCCAAGATGAGTGGACCTACGAGGCAGAGATGACCGTTGATCTTGAATCGCTTACCGACGCTGAAGGTGCTGTTCAAGGCGATTTAATTGAAGGGTGGAGCATTGCATCTGGTGAAACGATTCAACTCAACGCTACGATAGCCCATATGCTGAGCAACACCACATATTCTGGTCCTGTCTCCGTGTATTGGAATGGTCAGTTACAAAATGACCGTTGGTCAGGTGGCACCTCGGGAACCGCTGTTGATGGTCAGCTTTCCGTTGAATTCCAGGCGCCCCTTGGAACAGGTATGTTGTTCGAAACTGAGCTTTCAATATGGGACCCTTATGCAACAAGGGAACTTCTGAGCATCGACATACCGACCTTACGCATCGATGGTGCAGCTCCCAAACTTCTCGACTCAACCCTTGGCGTAGGCACATCGAGGTTCCACCTGAGTGAAGTGGAAATCGGCGTGAACATCGAAGAGGCCAACCTTTGGTCCTCGAACCTCACGCTCACTTGTCAGGTTCGTTCGCTCGAAGTGGAGTGGGAGCCACTGACGATGAGCAA
The DNA here is from genome assembly GCA_965662715.1 of Candidatus Poseidoniaceae archaeon. GTDB lineage: Archaea > Thermoplasmatota > Poseidoniia > Poseidoniales > Poseidoniaceae > MGIIa-L1. Next base: position 17,095 of record CBFIIS010000016.1, read on the forward strand.
AGAGTCCTCCACAGTGTATGACGGCAAGACGATGTTCTCATTTGTCTTTGATTTTAGTGCTCTTGGTGATCCATCAGAACTGCCAACTCAGGCGAACATAGCCTGCTGGGCTGAAGGCCAAGATGATGCTGGTTTTATGCTTCAAGCGTCAACTGGAAATTCAGCGCTCGACCCTTGGCTAACACTTCCGTTGAACAGCATAGGTCCAGATGTGACCATCTCTGAGGTTGACATCAGCGGCAGTCAAAACGATGGTGGCACGATGCGAATCGGCATCAAATTGGCAAGCCTCGGCGAAGCCATTGAGGACCAATTTAATGTCTCGATTTACACCGATACAAACGGTGAGCGAACCCTTGTTGGTCGTGAGGTCGTGGCTTCCATTGGCCCCAACACTGCCATCACACTACGAAGCACAATCACAGTGCCAAGTGGTTCATGGACGCTCCATGTGGAAGCAGACGCTGAACAACAGATGTGGGAAGTCGATGAGACAAATAATGCATGGAATCGAAGTTTTACGACTCAAAACGATGGCTTTGGCTCGGCAACACTCGCTGCTGGCGGTGGCATTGGTTTGGCATTGATTGGACTGCTCATTGTTCAGTTGAAAAAGCGAAAGCCTGAATCTGGCGATGTCCAGGTGGATGAACCTGAAACAGCGATGCCTGCTGTAGCAGTCAAGCCCCTCAAAGGCCCTCCAAAGCGCTCAACACAGCCCAAACCAAAACCAGTTGGATTGAAGGGGCCACCCCCTCGATCCACACCTGCACAAGACGAGCCTGCAATCGATGGTGCTGCTGCTCTTGACGCATTGGTCGCAACTCCAGCATCAACCGAGTTCGGCATTGGATCCACCGTACCTGAATGGTCTGATTTACCCGCAGGAGGAGCGTACGATTACGCCCTCGATCAGACCTTATACAAAGGCGAGAGTTGTGGTGTTTGGCGTATGAATGAAGACAAAACATTCACGCGAATTGAATGAACCGAATTCTTGGCTTACCTTCTTGAACAGTGGGTGCATCATCGAAGCATGGCCAAGGAAGACATTGAGGATGTTGTTCGAGTCTTGGCGATTTGCTTTCGAGAGGGGCAAGCACTCGATGCGATGGACCTCGAACGTATTCTCTCTTTTGACATGGAATGGATGTCACCTGATGAAGCTGAACTCGCCGTTCAAGCCCTCATCAAAGCAGGGTGGCTGACTGGCCCGCAGGACGCACTTGAGTCAAGCGTACCTCTCATGGGCACAACCTCACCCCTTGGATGGCACCCACGACCATCGAGATTGTTGAACCCGGTTCATGTTGACGAGGTTGGTGCTGCTTCTGAATCAGCACCAGCAAAACCAGAAATTCGGTCTGCGCCACTCCCGGTCAGTTCGAAGCCTGTCCAAGCATCGGCGGTGTCAGCACCAGCAAATGTGGAAGACCCACGGTCAAAACTCACGCCAAGGTTGACCAAGTTCATTGCTAAACAGTCGCAGTTGGAGATTAAAGAAGTTGAACGCAGAGCTCAACGAAAAGCCAAGGCGTTGAATTATGCAAGCCATTGGATTTGCTTGGCCCTTGTTGCACGAGAACAAGGTCTTGTGATGGACGACATTACTGCAGCACTGTCTGTGTATTGATCAGCCTTCGATGATCGTACCGTCTCCAACTTCAACCACTTGCTCCTTATTTCGAGCAGAAAGTTCCACCAAAACTGGAAGCAAAATCAAAGATAGAATCAATGAGAAGAAGACCGTCACAGCCGTAATTAGACCAAAGTCTTGAATCACAGGCATTGGAGAAAACAAGAGGACCATGAAACCGAATCCGGTGGTCATTGCACTCATAATCAAAGCCACACCGGTGGTTGACAATGCAGCACGAAGCGCTTCCCAATGGGTATCTCTCCGAGCCAATTCCACCTCGAAACGACGCCACATGTGAATTGAATAATCAATGCCAATACCGAGAGTTAGAGCGGTCACCATCACTGTAAGAACGTTCCATTTCAGACCTAACGCCATCATTGAACCCGCAACCCAAAGGGAAGCCAATGCAACAGGGAACAGAACAACAATCGCAGGCAAAACCCGTCGTGTCAAGAGCAAGAGAACAACGCTTGAGACCACCAAAGAGATGACCGTTGTTTCAATTTGAGACACACTGAGACCATCCAGCACGGTTTGAAGGACGACCAGGTCGCCAGTCACATGCAATTGTGCATGCTCTGCAAGGTTTACACGAAGGGTACCACGCTCTTCATCCGAGCCTAATTCCCGTTCAACTTGAGTGATAACCCGCTCTGCTTGTGTCGAGGTTGAGGCTTCAACGCGTACTTCGTTTCGAATGTAGGTAATACCTGTTTCATCAAGCGAAACGGTTTGCCCCACACGCTCAGACCAAGTTTCCCCGCTGATTGCATCAGCAACACTCGTATTCTGGGCGAGGGAACGGAAGACATTTGCTAGATTGCAACCGAGGTTTGAATCGATGACATAAACGTCCCCATCATAGACCTCAAGATTGTGAACCTCACCAAATGATGTGTTTCTAAGAATGGCATCCCGAAGCACGACATAGGGCCCTTCATAGGCAGGCGAAGGTATTCGCTCATCCGTGCCAACAACATCGTGGTTCGAAGTTAAATCTTGATGGAGACCTTGAATCTGTTCAAGCAACACTGAATCGCCAGGGATGTGAGATTCACCTTCGATCGGTTCAAACAAGATGTAGAGCAACTTCCATCCAGCACTGTCGTAATTCGAATTCAAGTCATCCCTTACGCTCATGATTTCCATATCTGGGTCAACGAAATCCCCCAAGTCAAAATCAGTTTCCAGTGATGCTGCCCCAAACACGGAGGCTGCTGAAATGAAGATAGCCACGAGTAAAACGCCAACTTGTTGCTTCTGCTGCAACGCAACAATTTTGTCGACTAACCCCGGCATTGTAATCGCCTGTGTTTCCAGCTTAACAGCAAAGGCTCGGACCACAACGTGGAGGGATCCGACCACAACGGTCGCCGAAACAAATGCACAAACGACACCGAAGGCAAGAGCATAACCAAATGTTGCCAATGGTGGAAGAGGGGAGATGATGTTGGCAAGGAATGCCGCAACCGTCGTGATCACTGCTAACAACAAGGGCACAGAAAGGCGAGCACATGATCGCAACCATGCCTCTGCAGGATCTTCATGTTCCTTACGAATAGCAGAATAAGCCCGCTGAAGGTGGATGGCATAATCAATGCCCAGGCCAAGAACGAGAGGGGCAACAGCAACTTCGAGCGCCGTAAATTGGGCACCAAGGAGATTCATGACGCCATAGGTCCAAATCAAAGCGGACGACAAACCAACGAGCGGGAACAAGACATCAGGTACCGACCGGAAGGCAATGGCAAGAAGGATCACGACGACCAAAAGCGCAAGGACGATCAACAAAGCAAGATTCTCGAAGGTTCCTGCATCGATGTCATGGGAAATCAAGTCCAATGAAACGACACCATAATTCAAAGAAGAAGTCGCCGACAATTCGTTAAACTCTGAACGAAGGTCGTCTTGAAGGAACTTTCGATATTGCTCTTCGAGGCTCGGATCAACCTCAAGCACCCACAATGTAGAGGAAGCCGTAGGCGCCGCACTGCCGTTTCCTGTCTCCAAATACAAACACGTTGAATCGATCGACAAATCCTTGTTCAGGAGCGCAGATGATGCATATGTTGCTGCCGACAACAGCTGGTCATCGCTGGTCATCGTGCACGTCGTGTTTTCCTCGAAAATCAATTCCAGCATGTGTTCCCAAGAAGTGACGTCTGCCAGCGGCATACCATCTGCCTCTTCGTCCAAACTCAATTGCACAATCCCCGGGGCAGTGGTCCATACTGAAATCATATCTCCACGAGCATGTGATTCATTTTTGATGACGGATAGATGTTGATTCATCAACTTGATATTTTCTATAGAAAGTATATTTGAGCCATCATCAGCAGTGACTTCAACAAATAATGGACGCGTTTCATTGGGGAAAAATTGGTGGATGCGTTCATGCGCATCATTGGCCTCTGAATCCGGAGCAAATTCGCCGAGATCTGTATTGAAATTTGGTGGTGAAGTCGCCAAATGAGCCATCAGTCCAACCGTGATCAGCCCGGTCACGATGAGAATAGGAAGTGCAGAGCGTTGGAAGATTCCAGCACTTTTGGCCATCTTGGCCTCGAGAGCGGAAGTATCCATGCAGTTCTCCAACTCAAAGCACTACAAAAGGAAGGGGGTTACTTGGCATCAAATCAACCTGCTTTCACATAGGATATATCTCCATCTCAGCCCCCCGTTGTAGGTGAATTAACCATCGCACTGAAGCGTCACCGGCCTGGTGGTTTTGGGAGAAGGTTCATAACAAGTAGGCAAGTGGCCGAACTGGTCATCATGCCTGTGAAACTGCTTCTTCGAGAAAAGAATGAACTGCGCCTCCGCATTATCGGCGAAAGCCACACCGCTTTGCAGATGCTTCGCGAGCGACTCAACAACCACAAGAACGTCGAGTACGCCAACTACTTCCCAGGTCACCCAGAATTGGATGACCCAGAATTCTACATTCGAACCACTGGCAAGAACGCCTCCGACAAAGTTCTCCGTGATCTTGTCGCTGGTCTTGCCGATGAATTTGCAAAGATTACCCTGTGAACGGGGTGCTTGAATTGACCGCCTGGACCGATTCTTTGGCTGAAGCCATTGGATTGGACGGTTACGCCACTAAAACGCTCGGCATTGGCGGTGTATTGAAAGCCCGAGTTACCGACTTTCGAGTTGAAGAAATTTCAACTTCAATCCACATGGACAACAAAGGTCGCTTCACCGTAGCCAAAATTACCCTCACCAATTGGGAGACAAACAGGTTTTGCAACAATCTTGCTAAGGCGCTCAAAATCCCACGCAACAGAATTTTCTTTGCAGGAACAAAGGATAAGCGTGCTGTAACACAACAGCTGTTTGTCATTGATGCACCTCAACGTAAAGTCGCTGAGGTCGAGATGCCGGATGTTGAAATTGAAGTGCTTGGACGAACGCACCAAAAAATTGGATTTGGAAACCACCGTGGAAACCGATTCACCATTGTCGTACGTGGTTGCGCCCATGACGATGGCACCCCTATGACCACAGATGATGCCCTCCATGAAGTCGCCAAAATTCAATCAGAAATGGCAGAAAAATTGGGCGAAAACACATTCCCTAACTGGATCGGACCCCAACGGTTTGGTTCGGGTCGACCTGTCACCGCTGAAGTTGGTAAGCATGTCATTGCAGAAGATTGGCAACAAGCCGTGATGACCTACATCGCCATGGAAGGAACCTCTGAAAACGATGATGTCCAAGCCTTTAGAGCTCATGTCAGAGAGCATGGTCCAACTGAAGAAGGATTGGCCCTCGCTCCGCAATGGTTGGGCTTCGAACGCCGTATGGTCGAACATTTGCTCAACCGTGAAGACGATTTTGTTGGCGCCTTCAAGAAACTTCCAGGTAATCTCCAACTCATGACGGTGCATGCTTTGCAATCCGTTGTGTTCAACAAAGCGTTGCACGCCCGAATTGAAGCGGGTCTGCCCATAAGCCGTCCCGTGGCTGGTGATTTGGTTGGACGTATTGATGAAAAGGGGCAACTCGATGCCTCGAGTTGTGTCAATGTTGAAGAGCGTACCCTGCCAAGGATTTCTCGAAACTGTTCCATGGGCCGCTTGGTAACCACTGGCCCACTTCCTGGCAGTGAGATCAACACCTGTGATGGAGAATCCGGTGCTATCGAGGCCTCAATCATCAAGGAAATGAACCTCGAGAGCGCTGATTGGAACGTCGAAGCGATTCCACGGCTCTCCACGCGAGGGACTCGAAGGGCCCTTGTTACTGAGTTCAACGAACTTTCTATTGACACGGTTCCAATTGCAAATGATGATTCGATGGGCGAGCGATGGAAAGCAGGCCCTGGTGACAACAGCCGATGGCATCCTGAAGGCGCCTGTGTACGCTTCCGGTTTGTCTTGTCCAGTGGAAGTTATGCCACCACATTATTGCGCGAATTCATGCAAGGGCCATTGAGTCAACTTTGAGCAATTCTTGGTGCAACGTCACTGTTTTTTTGTGGGAAGCAGGGCCTCGACCTTCTGAAGCACATTACCCTCGAAGACAGTTATGTTTTGAGCTAAATCAGATTTCTTTGTTGCATCCTCTTTCCACAACGGCACCATTGAAGTCCAAATGCCCTCGTTTTTCAATCGAGAGTAAACCGAAGCAAGAACATGAACGGCGATCAGTGCATAACTCAAATCTGCAGCAAAACCGTGCACCCCAATTGCGCCATCCATCAGAGGACCATCCACAACCCCACGTCTGAATAAGCCGGCAATCGCTAATCCAGTAAGAGGCAGCAAAACAAGACAGAAGTACATCAACCTGTGAACGGTTTTAGCGAGGTATTGGTGAATCAAAGGCACAGGTTCGGTGGCGCCCAGAAACGTTTCAAAACGACTCATGTAAAAATATCGAATCAAGACAATCAGAAGAAAGACACTAGCAAAGACAACCTCAAACACGAGCAAGGCTGAATCTTCAAGTTGTTCGAGATCGTCCAATTGCTTGAAAATCCCGTAGGCATAGAGAAGGACAAAACCCCAGTGCAATAATTTGGCAAGCAAGGTATGTGAGCTTCCCATCAAGCGGCCCTCCTGAGAGATTGAACAAAACCGCTGTGTGCTCTTTGGGTGGCTCAAATGAGGCCCATCGAAAGAACTTCGATCTCTCCGACACCATGGATTTCGGACATGCGTCCTTCCAAAGCATCAGCCAGACCTTCTCCGTCGTTCATGACCACATGGACTTGAACAAACTTGAGGCCAAACGCAAGAGGTTTGACTTCGACGGATTGTATATTGTAGACTTCATCGCCCATTGCGGAAATGGTTGTTGCGATGACTTCTGCATCGACATCCTCGACATCAGAGTCAGGATTAATTTTGTATGTCATAACTACCATACCCATAGAATCACCTCAGGGCCCCTCGTATCCACAGGATGGACATACGTATGTGACGCCTTGGTTTCTACAGCGTGGGCTGCGACCGATAGGTGCGCCGCACCCCGGGCATGGAAATGTGGTGGAACCGGTTTCTTCCAAAGGAACGCCGGATGATGTACAGTTCGTTGCTCTCTCACTCATAATGGACCCTCAGGAACATTTCGCCCACGCCCTCCCCTTCTTTATGGTTGCGTGCTCCATCACCTCTTTCGCGTCGGTCCACTCGAGGCTGAGACAGGAGTGAATTCAAAGCACTGCTCTATACTTTACCGATCTAAAACGGTGAGACGACCATCAGTTCCGGTACTGATGACCAATTCACCATTTCGACGACGGCACCAACCGTTGGTCATCCTTACAATATCACCCACCTGAATACGTTCGGTTTGTTCACCCCACAACACCAACCCAATGATGCCGGATTCATCGCGTCCGCATGCAGCCGCTACTGTACCTGTATAGTTGGGCGAAGCTATGCGCCGTACAGGATAAATCCTGAGCATAACCAATTCAACCCGATGGACAGGAGCATTGTTGCGTAAATCTGCACATTGCTGTCGTGCTGGTCGTGGGTGTTCTTGGCTGAGGCTGGTGAGGTTTGGTTTGGGGTTCATGCCACGCTAACTTACCTTCAACCCGTTTCAAACTATTCGGATTTCTTCCTTCGAACGGAAAAAGAAGACTTGATGATCTCAGGGCCTTCATCGACATCATCACCGCCCAGTTTCAGGTTAAGGGCGGCTTCATAGGTCTCACGAACGGAAAATGTCTTTGCTTTCCAAGGCATAAAATTACGACAAACAAGGTAGACTTCTGAAGACGAATTTCGTGAGGCATGAGGGGCATATCGACGCACATCTGAAAAGAAAGGCTTCACGGCAACGATGAGTTCCTCTACCCCAACACCTTGGAATAATTTGGTGGTGAAGGATCCGCCTTTACAGAGCAAAGGAAGGGCGAAATCAAAGACTTGGGCGACCAGAGTCATAGCAACGGCTTGATCCATATCCCATTTGCCAGTGATGTTTGGAGATATATCCGATACAACGGCATTGAGTGGCCGCCCGTTTAATTCACTCAACATCCGTTCTTGTGTGTGTGGGTCAGTGATATCACCAGTCAGTAATAATGCACCCTCGACTGGTTGACAGGGTTCAAGATCAACACCAAGGACAAAACCAGATTCGCCAACAAGTTCCATTCCAACCTGTGCCCAGCCACCCGGATGGCAACCAACATCGAGGATGACATCGCCTTCACGAATCAAATTGAAGCGTTCTTGAATCTGCTTCAACTTGAACGCTGAACGTGCCCTGTAGCCACTAGCTTTGGCTTGCCTTCGCCATGAATCTCGCTTGTGATTTTCAATCCAATGATCTGCCATTTGACACCCTCCCATGTCATGCTTGTTTTCGACCTGTTGAAGAAACCTCGCCTCGATTAGGTGTTGAACAAAGGGATGAAGAGGGTCGGCCGCCTCGCCGAAGCATGGCAGGCTATTGTACGCTCTCACGCCGTTCAAACGGTTTGTGGGTGCTCGTGTTAGCCATCGGACTTTTGCAAATGCCGACCATGGTCCAGGGCATGGTTGTCGATCCCAGTCAATCGCTGACAGATGGAATGGAGACAAACCTGCGGGGTCAAAGCGTACTGATTGAGGAATTGACGACAACATGGTGCGAATCATGCGCAGAAATTGATCCTTACTTGATGGGCGTAGCAGATTCTCACGGTTCCCGTATCGCCATGGTAGCCTACCATCCAAATGATGGGGAAGATGCCTTTGCTCCCGAAGCTGCACAACACCGGATTGAACGCTTGAGAGCTGTCAACCCTGATCTGCCAGGCACACCGACGTTCATGGTAGAAGGTGGTGCTTATCGTACTGGAACCGATGCTTGGGTCGACGTTCAAAGGGATATTCTTGATGAGGAAATTCAACGCCAATCCCACACCAAATTACAACTTAGGGTGCAAAGCGACGGGGATCGAATCACAGCCCAACTGATTGACTTTGAAGGCCGCGCAATGAACAACACGCAACTCACATTCATGGTTCTCCACCACAACAAGCAGGTACCTGATGATGCCATCAATCCTGGAGGTGAAACCAGAGACAGAGTCGTTGTAGCAACGGCTGAGTGCGAGATCGGTACTGGAAGCATCACCACAACCATTGGCGTGTTGAGTGCGAGCGCAGATGCAGGCTGTACTGCAGATTTTTCAATCGAATTTACCGCCCTCGAATCATTTAGTGTGGTCCTCGTTCACGAACACACTGAATCATCCCTTAATTCAAGTGACGATTTAGGCACCTATGGAGCAATCGAATTTGCGTACAGAGAACGCCAATCATCCGAGGCGTGGAGCCCTGCATGGCTGGTGCTTGGAGCAGTGGCTACAGTAGGTTTGCTGGTTTTCCAAAAGAAAGAAGAAAATTCTCTGAAAAAGAAAGAATAGTCTCCCATTCGGAAATAAATTACCGGAAAACGGAAAAATTGTGAAGCATTCACGCGCAGGATTGATAAGACAGTAAGAACAAAACAATACCATGGCAAAAACATGGGAAGACATCGCATGGGAGGACAACGAGCCGCTCAAAGAGTGGTCAGTTGAATACCTCGTATCGATCAATGGAGACCAGCACCATCACCTCAGCGTACTTTGGGGCGAAGATCACCAGGAAGTGCAGCGCAACTTACTCGCTGAACTTAAGCGAACCTACAGCGGAAGTGAGCGAATTGATGTCACTGTCCTTCGAATGGAAGAAGTGACCCTCGACGTTGATGCCCAGTTCTTTGAAGGCTGCTTTACGCCCTAATCAGAGCGCTTGGTAGTGAATTTCGATCGTTTCACCGTTTTGAAGAAGATATTCATCAAAGGATGTGACTCGATTTTCCTCTGAAGCCACTTCACCAGAATTGATGACATACATTCGCATTTCGTGGGTGTCATTGACTCGGTGATCAAAGATGCCAGTTTCATCAAAGTGAACCCCCCATATGTCAAAGAAGACACCAAGTGGAACATCACCGGCTTCGTTCAACTCGATGTGAAGTGTTCCTTCGTCACCGTGCGTGTGAACTGCATGCATATTCTCGCCTTCTTCATTACAGACACCGCTGTTGATTCCGATCAATCCCGGAATTGTTTCAGGCTCACCATCGATGAAGATTTTCAATGCCACGTGATCGTGACGAGCAAGACCAGAATGATCGAGGCACTCAAAGGCCAGAGGATCGGGATCATCTGCTGTTGAAAAGAGCGGCTCGATTTCTTCAACCGAAGATGATTGAGAAAGCAAGACAAGAAGACCAATGATTGCAGTGCCTGTGATGCCGATCCAGAGGAGTTGATCTCGTGCCAAAGAATCACCTCATTCTTCCCAAGCCTTTTCTCCGTGCATGGACCTGAGCTGCCAGAAACCAACCAGTGCTACGATGTTCGCAATGTGAGCTGTTGTGCAGAATTGACAAAGTTTCTCCATTTCAATCTCGTAGGAGACCAGAAGGCCAATGACGCCCAATCCTGCAAAGGTCACAAGCGTTCCAAGGTCGAGGAAATTCTTTGTCCATGTTGCGTTTGGTTCTTTTGAGATTGAGTACGACAAAAACAACAAGGCCGTGAAGGTCACAAATCCGACCATGCCCCAAGGCACGTCGAGGATTGGCATGGTGTTGTACTGGGCATTGCCAATGACATCATCGCAGGAAAAGATCGTATCAGAAGCGCAAAAGTTTGCACCTTCACTCACCTTTGCGTGAATCCATTGGGTTTGAACAGAAACGGCCAAACCTCCAAGCAAGGTGAGGTTCAGTCCGCTTAGCAAACGTCCTCGCTTTGTTGCAAGGGAAGGGAAACGCTCGCTCAGCGCAAGAAAGGAACTGCTGGTAAAAGGAAGGATCAAAAGCAAGCCAACTAGAATTGGAAGGCCGTAGCCAATCAAGAGGAGCGTTGTGCTCAAATCAAGCACCTCCAGCATCATCATAAGTCACAAGGTAAACGATAGCATCAATGAAGGTGTTTTGTTCACCATCACCGTTCACATCACCCAAGTTGGTGCCACCATTAGAAACCCATGCGATGATGCCATCTGGTTGAATCAAAAAGTAGGTTGGCGTGCCTCGAATGCCCCACTCGTCCATGTTTTCTTGGTCAATATCATCGATGTAAGTGACGTAGTCATGGGCAGAACCATCTCGATTAGCGCAGTCTTGGCCAGCACAATCGTAGCCTGTTGACTTGTCTCTAAAGGCTGCAATTTCAGCTCGGGAAGTTTCATGACCTTGTATGTCAAGTTGAGTTGCACTTGCAAAGAAATCCACTTGGGCGCCGTTCCAGTCGGGATTACTGTCTCTAAAAATCTCGGATGCTTCGCCGTAGAGATCCGCTGAACGGACACAGTATGGACAGTCGGTATCCATGAATTCAAGCATCACCCAATTGCTCGAAGAATTTCCATCCCAAGCAGTATCAAATTGCTCTGAAAAATCAAACGAAGACCATCCGTTTCCAGCGTAGGCAGCTCCATCAAGAAGAGGAGCACGCTGGCCTTCCTTGGTCCCTGTAGCAACTGGATCGGTGGTGAAGGCAAGAATCAAAATGCCTACAAAAAATAAGGCTGAAATTTTCAGGAATGAATCCCCAAGTGTGCTCGCTTCGTCATCGTATGTGTGTTTCATGTGTTCATCTCCTCATGTAGACCGATCTCTTCGATCAATGCAAGTGCGGTGTGGCGAATGGCTTCTTCGCTGTTGTATCGCACATCAAAACCTGTTAAAAGCATCTTCTCTATACCCAACATGGCACGAGGGATATCGCCAGCCCATCCTCGGTCGCCGCCAGTGTATTCGATGGAAGCGTCGTGGCAACCAGTGGCTTCGACCACAATCTCAGCGATTCGACGAACAGAGGCTGTGTCATGACTGCCGAGGTTGAACAGGTTGAGGGGTTCATTCGTTTTCGACATCACGTGCAAAATAGCATCTGCACAATCACCGACTTCCATGTATGATTTCTCTTGCAAGCCATTGCCGAGCACCTCGAGGCGGCTTGGATCCTTCTTCAACTTATGAATGAAATCAAAGATGACGCCATGGGTTCCACGGGTACCGATAATATTGGCAAACCGGAAAATGTAAGCCTGAATGCCAAATGTTCCCACAAAGCTACTGATGAGGCCCTCACCTGCTTGTTTGCTTGCCCCATACAGGGAGATTGGCATACATGGACCATGTGTTTCTGGTGTCGGCAATGGAGCGTCTTCCCCATAGACAACCGAAGAGGATGCAAAGGCGATGGTTTTCACTCCGTGGACCCGCATCGCTTCAACAATATTGTAGGTGGCGATGGTGCCTTGTTTCAAATCAGTATCCGTGACACGTGTGCCAAGACGGATGTCGGGGTTGGCTGCAAGATGAAACACACATTCGATGCCTTTCATAGCCAAATCTACATCCGCATAATGTGTGATATCACCTTCGACAAGTGTTACTTTCCCACTGTCCAAATGGCCTTGAATGAATTGGAGGTTGCCAGACGAAAGGTTGTCGATGACAACAACTTCATCACCGCGCTGAATCAACCGGTCGATGAGGTGTGAGCCAATGAAACCCGCGCCACCCGTAACCAATGCTCGCATGCATCAAACAATGAAGCCCTGCATATGAGGCTTCGCTCTCTTCGCTGAGACCATCTGATTTATCACCGTAGAGGTTCTTGAGCGAATTTGTCCACCCACACGGTGGGCGGTTGTGAAAACTATGAACAAGAAAAACACCACAAAAAACGAAGAAAGCAATGACATGAACGCCAACTTGTTGGTTGGATATGTCCGAAAGAGCAACGCAGGCGGGGCACTCAAAGTCTCGATCAACACCAGTGCCTTTGGTGACTGCGCCACCTATGTGACCAGCGACGGCCAAGCCTATGTCCCGCTTGTCATTTCGCTGAACGCTCTTGGAAAAGTGCTCAGTGGCGAACGAGCAGTGACCACCCTCAGTCAACTGCAAGATTGAGTCACTCTTGACCAACGCTACCACACCACCTCATCGATGATGACCGCCTGTTGACCACAGGAGCCGCCCGCCATTTGGCTTCGGCCATCTGGTAGGCTTTGCCATCATTTTACAATGCTACAATCTTGTCTATTGTATGTGTATAGTACTAAATAGTGGCATGCCGGCGGGAAAACGGTGAAAACCATGCCAGAGCAGGAGCAATCCCCTCCAGCCTTCGTCGTTGCAGGCATGCCAATGTACAACGAAGAGGAGACCATTGGGACCGTTGTAACCACTGCTCTACGACATGTCGATGCGGTCATTTGTATTGATGACGGATCTTCTGACTCCAGCGCCCGAATTGCCGAAGCATGCGGGGCTATTGTCTACCGTCATCGCTCAAACAGAGGCTATGGAGCAGCCCTGAAAACCCTCTTTATCAAGGCACAGGAAATGAACGCTACCGCTCTTGTCGTGCTTGACAGTGATGGGCAACATGAAGCATCAGATATTCCAAAACTTTTGCAACCAATCCTCCAAGGCGAGGCTGATTTTGCCATTGGCTCTCGATTCATCAATGGCGGCGGCGGCACCGATATGCCAGCATACCGACGTTTGGGCATCAAGGTCATCACGGCAGCGAGCAATTTGTCAAGCGATTTAGGCATCAAGGACACACAATCTGGATTCCGAGCGTTCTCAAGGACGGCTATTGAGCGCCTACGGTTCGATTCCGAGGGCATGGAATTGTCCCTTGAGATGCTCGAAGATGCTCGTGAGAAGCAACTTTCCATCATTGAAATTCCAACCGTCATTCGTTATGACGTTCCAAAGGGTTCCAATTTCACAGCCGTTTCCCATGGCTTTACCGTGCTCACTTGGGCGTTGCTTTCCCTTTCTCAAAAGAAACCGCTGCTCGTGCTTGGGTTACCCGGCATGGGGCTCTTGGCTACTGGGGCTGCGATGGGAATGAACGCCGCTCAAGGTGTAACCAATCAACTCGACAGCATTGTAGGACCTGGCCTTTCGGCTGTGTGGATCGGCGTTCTTGGCCTTTCATTGATGGCAACGGGCTTGGTGTTGCAAAGTGCTCGTGGATTTTTGAGGCACCTTCTTGTTCGGGAATTTGGCTTGGATTAATATAGGCTGTATTCTATGATTGCCATCGCTTGAATGAGTATCATTCAAGACCCTGCTCAACATGCATAAGCCATGGCAAGCCCGTCAGGCAAGACTGAGAGTGGCCTTGCCACTTTCCTGAAGCCACTGTCTGATGTGCAAGAACGCTTCAAAGAAGGCTCGATAAAACGTCTTGACTCAATGTACGACAACATCCTTGCTTCACCAATGATGGTTGTGGTCTTGCTCATTCTAATCGCTGGAGCTTTTGGTAGTCAAGGCTTAGACTTCCAAGAACAGATCGATGACGATGTTGAAATTTTTCTCCCCGATGGAGCGCCTTCCACAGAATTGTTGTTGGAGGTTCGTGAAGAATGGTCGACCGATATCGCGGTGATATACATCCAAACACCCAATGCAATGGATCCTAGTTTCACAACCAACATCACGGATGAACAGTTCCTCAAGGAAATGAGTTGGGTCGAAGGTGATGACGACAATGCAAATGGCGACCGAACGGGCCGAGGTATTGACTATGCTAAGGAAGACCATGGACGCAGCGATGGTGTCCTTTGGATTATTTCCCCTGCACAGGTCATCAAAGAGATCAATTCAGCTGATGGTCGATTTAACAACTCATTGTGCGTCCATGGCATCAACACAAGAATCCCAGTCGAGGTCGATTGTGATCTCCCCGGTGGAGGCCGCTATGCCATTCCAGACCAGCAACGAATCGATCAAATCATTGAAGAATCCGAAGGTGGTTTTGATGCATTGTTCAAGGACACGAACGACATGAACCCGTTTGAAGACAGCGATGGCGATGGCAATTACACCAACGACATTGATGGAGACGGAATTTGGGATACTGCAGCAATTCTTGTCGGCATGAAGAGTGATCTTACAGAGACAAAGGACTATGCTGATTTTACTGAATTATTGGACCATTTCCAGGAGGTCATCGATGCAAGGCCTACAGAATACACCAACACAGAAATGACAGTCACAGGCCTTACCAAGGTCCTCGAAGACATTTCTGACGCAATTTACGAAGACTTGTTGATGATTCTTCCATGGTCGATCTTGTTCACCATCCTCGTCATCACAACCCTACACCGCTCCGCAAAGGTCGTCCTCATTACAGGAACACCGATTGTAATGGCGTTAGCGGTGACCTTCGGCAGTTCAGTCATTCTCGATATCACCCTGACACCAATGATCGTAGCAACGTTCCCTATCTTGATTGGTTTAGGGGTCGATTATGCCCTGCATATGGTCAATCGAATTGAAGAAGTGCGGCGTAAAGAAATTGACAAAGCCAACAACGAAAACGCTCGACGACGGAGAAAAGGAGAACCATTGGAACCGGTCCCTGAATTATGGGACATCAATTTCTATCGAGATTGTGTGCTTGAAATGACGCGCTCAACCGGTGTTGCAGTGTTCCTTTCTGCAATGACAACAGTCATTGGTTTCTCGGTGTTAATCGCACCAAACATTGTCCCAATTTCACCGATTCGTTCTGTTGGAATCACCCTTGTGATTGGCATCATGTCGACCTTGTTGTTCAGCATCATCTTAGTGCCAACCCTCGCATGGTTGCTCAAATTTAACAAACGAACCAACCCTTCGATGTGGAAGAACATCGGCACTTGGCCTGTGAAGTGGTTCTTGGTCATCTTGTTGGTGTCGGGAAGCGTGACCGCTTACGGTGTAGCGAATCTCGACAAAATGAATGAACCGATCACCGGTTCATCAGAGGCGCCTGATGGAATTGACTCGCTCAATTCTTTGGCCAAATATTCAAGGGAGTTTAGTGGTGGCCAAACATCACTTTTCATCTTCAATGCCGAGGAGCGAACCGCAGAAGCGATGGAAAACAATACTGAAAACATCCGTGATTTACCAGTCCTGGACGCCATTGATGCACTAGAGACACAAATCGATGGTGTCGATGAAACAAACACCACCAGCATCATCACCTTCCTGCGTACAATACCAGCAACCATCACCCTCGCTGATGGCGTCACGTTGTACGAGGGGAGCCTATGGGATTTACTTCATGATCCGTGCTGGGAAAGTAACGACCCTATCCAATGCAATGTTTGGCTCGGCCTCGAGTTGACAGGTCCTGAAGGCCGCAAAGGATTGCGAAAAGACATGGTCAATGTTGTGTTTGATACCCTGACAGAAGAAGTTCGTTCGATGCTTCTCAATGAAGCAGGAACCAAAGCCATCGTCTATGTCACTCAGCCATACATGAACCTCAATGTAGCAGGCGAACTTCGAGATGAAATCGATGAAATGTTGTCCCAAGAACCAATCGTAGACAAAACAAGCATGTCGCTGCTCACGGGCGGTTTGCCTGTATCACTTGACATCAACGATGGTATCCACGATACACAAAGCACGACCACCATCGTGACCTTACTTCTCTTGACCCTTGTCCTCTCGGTCGTATTCAGATCACCTCGTTTGGGCATTTACACCATGATTCCAGTTGCTGTGGTTATCCTTTGGCAGCCGTTATTAATGCAGAGTGGTGATGTTAACGTGAACATCTTTACAGCGATGATTGGGACGATTGTCTTTGGAATTGGTGTTGATGATTCGATTCACGTCATGCACCGTATTCAGGAAGAAGGGGAAACGCCGAATGGCATCGCAAACGCCATTGAAGAGACTGGCCAGACCATCTTCGAAACAACGATCACAACCATCTCTGGTATCGCTGCTGGTTTCCTTGCAGCGTTCCCTGGTTTAGAGAATTTCTTCATGATCATGTGCCTGTTGATTTTCTTTGCATTCATCACAAGTGCGTTCCTTCTTCCAGCAGTGTTCACGCTTGAACACACGGCTCGAGCTAAGTTACTTGGACAAGAAGATTGGCGTGATTATGGCGATGGAAT
>CBFIIS010000017.1:0-33376 GCA_965662715.1 Candidatus Poseidoniaceae archaeon
CAATGGCCTCTGCACTTTCGATTGAATCAATCCTCTTTGTTGACCAAACAGCACCGATTGGTGACACCAGTGATGGGTATCTCTGGCTCCAACGAAATGATACGGTCGAACTCACGATGCATCTTGTTCACGCTAATTCCAGTATTTCAGCAGAACATGTGCCATCTTCTGTGAAGGCAGACATCGTCCTGTCAGATGGAGAACGCTCCGTCGTATCGAATGCGTCGTTTGACCAAACTGGACAAGCACAACTTCTGCTCCTAATCGATGAAAACATCATCAAACACAACACCGGCTTCATCGATATCATTCTCGATGGTCCACTGGTGGTTCATGATCAACGGTTCAATTTGACCATTGACCGTTTCTCACCACAACTCACAGTTCCTCCCGGAAGCCTCGATGTTGTTGATTCGGATGCGCTTGATGCCCAAGATATCATTGTGATCATGAGCGATCAAGAAGGCTTGAGTGATGAACCGTTGACGATGCATTGGCGTTTCTTACGCCTCGGTCAAGAAGTTGAAGGCGCCTCTGGTATGGCTCCGTTGGCGAAATCAGCAGGAACGGGTACAACCAACACCTATGCAGACCAAGTCAACTTAGAACCACCCTCTTCAATCGTCCTTGAACGTGAAGACCGATTGGAAGTCTGGTTTTCTGCAACCGATCGAGCAGGTCGTACGGTGACTGGTTATGCCACAAGTGACGCGCCACTTACGCCTGGTTTCAGATGGATTGCCTTTGAACCACGTTTTGATGACATCATCATCAATCCTTACACCCCGGTTTTAGGTGAGAACATCTCTATTTTTGTACGAGTGGCCAATGAAGGATTGCTGCCAGGTAATATCACCGTTCAGCTGCAAGACAGCGATGGGCGTGTGTTGGAAAGTAATGCTACGACCTTGGCCCCTGGGTCTTGGATTGAATAACGATGGAGCGTTGAGACGTGGACCACTGGACGCCTTGGGTTGAGTGTCACCATCCTCAATGTAACAGGCAATATTCCTCTTCCAATGGGGCAGGTCAAAGATGAACCGGATGGGAGGCAAGGTGGTATTGATGCCCTTGGTTTTGCCGTTCTTGTCGTATTATTGGCAGCAGGTACCCTTGGCTTCTCTGTCTATCGTCGTAAAGAAGCCATGGCAGAATTCACCCAAAAGCAAGTTGATCTTGCCATGCTTGATCGCAGCCTGCCCCCACCTCGGCCCAAGGATTTGGATGACCTTGGCGAAGAGCAATAGTCAAGAACAGGAGGTCCGAGCGTGGTCTACAAGCCGGGGTTCCCGAGCGGTCAAAGGGGGTGGACTCAAGATCCTCTGCGTAAAGCTTCGCAGGTTCGAATCCTGCCCCCGGCACTCCTTTTCAAAAAGCAATTCCTACAGGAAGAGTGAACAAAATGATCACAGACAATGGCACAACTCTGATTGATGTACTCATTGTGCTCATTGGATTAGCATTGTTCACTTATGTGACCTTGCGAGTGATGTATGCTGTGCTCATTGGGGCTAGAAACGCATGGAGAACTGTCCATCATCCTCATACTGAAGAGTCCAAAATTCACGAGTAAACCCTCTCGATTTGAAAATGAATGAAATTGAATTTATTCGTCCAAAGATGGTATTCAACCACGGGCTAGAAATTGTCAGCGGGCCGTACAAACACTTGGATGACTGTTTTCGAAACAGCGACGAATGCGAAGATCACCGCAGCAACCAAGGCGATCATCGCGCCGCTTCCTGTATCTAATTCTGCGGACAGATAAAGCCCAAACAAGACCGATACAAGGCCAAAAAATTGTGTCCATATGAGGCACATTTTGAAACTGTTACCGACCAATTTTGCTGTTGCTGCTGGCGTGACAAGCAGAGCGGTGACAAGCAAGGCCCCGACAACCTGCACCATGCTTACAACCACCGCAGCGGTTGTAATGCTGAACAAAAGGCCAATGTTTCGCACAGGGAGTCCTTGGACCCGAGCAGAAATCGGGTCGATCGTGCTAGCAAGCAATCCATTGCGCAAAACCACAAGAATGATTAATGAAGTTATACAGATGAAGGTTGTGATATCTAAACTCGCTTCATCGATGAGCAAAAGATTTCCAAACAGATAGCCTTCGATATCCGAGGTGATTCCACCGCCTGAAAGGCGCAATATGACCAACCCAAGAGCCAACATTCCTGTCAAAAATATTGCAATCGAGGCGTCACCGGTGAGCATTTCCCTCGACTGCATTTCATAAATTAGAATTGCCGCAGCCACGCTAAACACCAGCGCATACCACAACGGGGATGTTGCTCCAAGAACGATGCCGACAGCGACCCCTCCAAAAGAGACGTGAGCCAAACCATCACCGATCAGCGCTAGGTTTTGGATCAGAAGAAAGGTTCCAAGAATCCCAGCAACAACAGTGACCATGATGGCAGAAACCATGGCTCGTTGAAACATTTCCATCGTGAAGAAATATGGGAAATACTCTCCTGGGATCATCCAAGCAATGGACTCTAGAAATGGGCCAACAATTTCCAAAAGACCTGTCCCCAACCCCATCATTCGACCTCCTTTGAATTCGGTTCATCATGCACATTACCTATGCCGCGCAGGTCGGCAAGTTCGACCAAATCAGGAAATTCCTCTGTTTTTCCGTCGAAACGAATCGACTCCTCGAGGAAAATCATTCGGTGTGCAGTCTGTCGTATTGCGGCCAGGTCGTGTGACACCATCAGAATTGTCTTGCCTTCATCGTGGCATAGACCATCCAATAATTTGAGCAATGAATTTCTAGATTCTCTGTCAATACCGACCAAGGGCTCGTCGAGGATGATGAGTTCCGCTTCAGACGCCAGTGCCCGCGCAATGACAGCACGCTGCCTCTGTCCGCCGGAGAGACGACCAATGTCGGTGTTCTTTACATCCTCCAAATCAACCATTTGAATGGCCTTATTCACTTGCTGACGGCGCTTTCGATCAACCAATTCGAGCATGTTTTTTGCATTCACAGTTCCAAGCTGAACCAATTCTCGGACGGTGATTTTGATGTCCCTTGGCAGATTTGATGCTGCTTGTGAAACCCACCCGATTCTGCCGTGCAATCTCCTTGACATCGGTGGTTCTCCAAAGATTCGCACTGCTCCGGAGTGGAGTTTTAACACACCAAGAATGCTCAACAAAAGTGTGGATTTTCCGCTGCCGTTAGGTCCGACAAGCCCCACGAATTCACCCTTCGATAATCGAAGATCGATGTCTCGCAAGATCATTTTACCGGAGCGACTCACGGATATATTGTTGACCTCTAAAATTGGAAGGTCTTCATTGAGGCTTCCTACCAACATAGGCTTCATTGTAATGGCCTCCAGTTGTTGCTGAGAAGGTGCCTTATTTTACATCAAGGGAGCGCCGGCATAGATTTCAAGCGCTTCTCACTCTTGCATACTCAAGCAACATACGTCCAACGAGGATAAGAAAAGCCCCTCCGACAAAAACGATAGGAACGAGGTCAACCGTATCCATGATTCCACCTCATTCCTTCGTTCTTCACAGGTTCAAGTCTTGCAAACCTCAGCAACCGATACCAGAGACAAGGTTCTCAAGGTTCTTTGTCATCATCGAGAGGTAGTCATCAGTCGAGTCACTTGGTGCCATTTCCATGGTGTAGAGGATCTTGATTTCAACACCAGTTTCATCGACAATGCTCTGGACCGAGGATTGGTCTGTGTATTCCTCAACAAACAGGACAGTGATGCCCTCTTCCTTGATGAAGTCAACAACCTTTGCAACGTCTTCAGGGGATGGTTCTCCCTCAGGGTCGAGTCCATGAACTGTCATGAATTTGATATCGTATTCCACAGCGATGTAGGAGTAAGCGTTGTGGTTTGCAGCCACCATCTTTTGGTGACCTCCAGCCATACAAATTCCGTCTGCACCAAAGGCAGCATCGAAGGCCACATCAAGGGCAGTGAGTTGTGCCGAGTAGGCATCTGCGTTGGCCTTGAAGTCTGCTTCACCATCAGGGAATGCGGTGGTCAAACCGTCCATGACCACTGTCACTTGTGCCTTGAAGGCCAGTGGGTTCAGCCAGCTGTGTGGGTCGTAGTTCAGGTTTTCTTCATCATGGTCATCGTGGCCGTCTTCCTCATCATCGTGGCCGTCCTCCTCATCATCGTGGCCGTCTTCTTCATCATCGTGGCCGTCCTCCTCATCATCGTGGCCGTCTTCTTCATCATCGTGACCGTCTTCGTCGCCATGGTCGTCGTGGTCATCGTGTCCAGCATGGTCGTCATGTCCTTCATGACCGTCGCCAGCCATCACGATATGGAATTCAAGGTCGGTTGGGTGTGCGAATCCATATTCGCCCTCAGCCTCAACGTGAAGAGTCACGTAGCCCATTGGTGGGTTTTCCCAAGCATCTAGGTCTTCGATGAAGTGTTCGAGTTCTGTCAAATTGAGCAACCCGTCGCCATCCATGTCAGATTCGTTGAACATTTCCATGAGCATTTCTTCTTCATGTTCGTCGTGTGCGTCATGCTCATCGTGACCGTCTTCTTCGTGATCGTCTTCGTCGTCCTCATGAGTTTCGTTTTCTTCATGGTGTTCGTCGTGATGGTCGTCATGGTCTTCTTCCTCTTCTTCCCATGCTTCGATGAATTCATCCCACGAAATGTGGTTGTCGTCGTTGACATCAAACATCATGAGCGCTTGTTCAGGAGTTAGGTCTTCGCTTTCCATCATCTCGATGAGTTGGCTAATTTCAGCCATGTCAAGCAGGCCATCTGCGTCGGCATCGGATTGGTTGAACATCCACATGAGCATTTCTTCCATGTGCTCGTCGTCATCGTGGTCGTCGTGAGTTTCGTTCTCATCGTGAGTTTCGTTGTCTTCATGGTGGTCGTCGTGGTCGGCGTCCATGCCTGCCCACAATTCATCCCAGGAGAGATGGCTGTCATTGTTTGAATCGAATGCTTCGAGCATGTGCTCTGCGGTCATCTCTTCATCGTGGTGGTCGCTTTCCATCCACATGTGGCCAGCAGCTTCACATTCCTCTTCGGTTGTGTGATTTGTGTTAGCGTGTGATTCTGTGTCGTGGCAGTAGTCACCTTCATGGTCACCGTGGTTGTCCTCTTCCATCCACATGAATCCACCTGCTACACAGTCTTCTTCATTGTCGATTTCGTTGTTGGTGTGGTCTGACATGTCATGGCAAACGCCGTGCTCGTCACCGTGCTCGTCGCCGTGCTCGTCACCGTGGTGGTGGTGGGCGTGTCCGCCTCCCATTTTGAGAACGGACATTGTGAAATCTTCAGGGTGTTCTGCATCGAATTCAAGGACATACTCGCCTTCTTCGAGATGGAAGATGGAAATCATCGAGTCAGCTGGGCAGCCCGCTGGATTTGCGATGGTTTCCTCAGCCTCAATGTGAGCATGACCTTCGTGTCCACCATCATGATCGTCATGATCGTCGTGGCCGTCTTCGTCATGGTCGTCATGATCGTCTTCATCATGATCTTCTTCGCCGTGGTCATCGTGGTCTTCTTCATGGAATTCCATGTTAAATGCGGTGTACTCAGCATGAATTTCAACGTCATCAGAGTGCTCTTCTTCATCATCGAGTTCGATGTCTTCGTATGGGCCTTCAGAGAGTGTTTCACACAAGTCCGCAACAAGCACGCCTTCGTAATCGAGGGTGTCTTGGCCGGTTGGCATGGTGTGGACTTCAATCGATGTCGGTGCATCTGCCCCGAGGGAGGAGAGGGTTGATTCAACCCATGGCTCGAGTCCCAATCCGTGGTAGAAGAACACATCAGCGTTCTGGAGACGAATGAGATCGGAGGTTGATGGTTCATAATCGTGGACAGGTATGTTGTCCAAGCTCATGTATTCCATATTGACCCGGTCTCCAGCGATGCCTTTGACAAGTTCTCCGATGTGGTATGTTGATACCATGACGGTTCCCAGAGAGCCTCCAGACACAGATGTATCATCAGTTGTTTCGGTTTCGGTATCGTTTCCTAGGCACCCAGCAAGGCTTGAAAAAATCAAAATCAGGGCGGTCAGCATGGCGCGTTTCCAATGACCGTTCATGGTTTTGGCGCCCACTATTAACTATTTAATAAAGACTAATAATTAGCAATTGGATAATTATTATTAGAAGTGCATCCGAGCCCTGTTCATGAGCCGAATTATCTCATTCAGCGCGGATGATGACTTTGCAAAAGACTTTGACAATCTCATCGAGCGTTCAGGGTACAAGAATAGAAGCCGCTTTCTAAGGGACGCAGCGCTTTTTTTCGCAGAACATCAACAACGTGGTGATCTCATGAAAATGGCTGACAACGAAATTGTCGAAGGCCATCTGGTTGTTTATTACGAACACGGAAGTGAACAGAAGCTGATGGTCAGCAGAACAGATTCAGTTGAAGTCGCCGCATATCACCACAGCAGTCGTCTTGGGCACTCATGCCACTCATGTGTTGATGTTGTTCACGTGAAGGGTGAGGCTCCCCATGTTCGTTCAGTCTTTGAACAACTGAACACCACACCGAACGTTGACAAGGTGTCCTTCATTAGCGCACCAATGAAAATTGAAGATTGCTGTTGACTCTACGGTCATCGTCCAACAACGCTCGAAGTGTTCATCGATCACAATGGTGTGCGAATACCAATCGCTCTGACAACACACCAACCGGCGCGCGCCTCAAAAATTGCAAAGGCACCACCGAATACGGCACCTGCTGTACTGAGCCACCAGAAAGACCCGTCAAGGACCCCTGTCAGGAGAAGTCCTGCGAGAACCAATCCTCCAAACAAAGAAGCTATGCCTCCGGCCAAACGCGCCGCTTTTCCTTTAGCGTCAATGTTACACTCCAATGCCATGATGCAAATTCATTCTTAGGAATATATGAACTGATGTTTTTACGTTCTTCATTCTATTGGGTTTAACGATCAGATCTCTGAGAGTATTGCGTCGACCAGTGGCCCGAATGTCGCCCCATGGGGGAGGGGTGAATTGACATCTGCCGCCTTCTGGACATCTTCAAACGCACCTCCAACAGCAACCGACCAATGTGCGAACTCGAACATCGGCAAATCATTGGGGGCATCTCCGACACATAGCAGATCATCTGCTGACCATCCCATTTTTTCAAACATAACTTCGAGTCCGGTCCCCTTCGAAAGATGAGGTTCCATAAGGTGAATTGCGAAACCTGTTCGCACCACAGATAGGTGGGACCATTCGCTGGATTGGATATGATGTTGAACCGCTTCAAGGTCTTCATCAGGGAACAAACACCATTCACTTTCTCGCCATTGATTGGTTTGAATGCCAACGGGGTCAAGCCCGTCAATCCTTTCTGCCAGCCAGTTCGCAGCTCGCTTTGCTTCGCTTCCATCAGCTCGTACAATGGGGCCTTCCCAAGAGTTGTGCCAAAGAACGCCACCATTTTCGCAACAAATTGGTCCGCTGAGGTTCAAAAAGCGCCACAAACCGTAGGTGATTGCTCTGACATTCCCGGTTGAAAGAACGACGGGGATCCCAGCCGCTTCAAGCCGACGAACAGCTATCATGGCGTTAGGATCGAGTTGCTTTTTTCCATCGGTGAGGGTGCCATCGATATCAACAGCGACAATTTTCGGTCGCCAACCATCTGGAAGCCACTGCATGATTCGCCGAAGACTGATGTTGGCCTAAAGATTGGCTTCTTGAATTCATGCTGTGAGTCATCCACGCAAATGAGGGGGAGGTCTTATGTCGGTCGCCTTTCCACGCATCGCCATGGAGGGTGAGCCTGGAGAAGAAATCTTCCTTTCGCTCGAAGAAGAAGTCGTTTCACCTCCTAAATCCCCAAAAAAAGCAACCTCAAAACCAAAGAAAACAGGCCGCAAACCAAAGAAAAAGGTCACGCAACCTCCTGCATTAGAGGCAGAATTGGTCGATACCACATTCGTTGCTCAAGCCACAGGTGAATTCGATGTTGGCTGGCCATTGCTTGGCATGGATTGCCCAGATTGTGCAGGCAAAGCCGTTCGAGCACTCAACACCTTATCGCAGACGGATGAGATTCATGTTTCAGCAACATCAGGAACCGTTCGTTTCAAAGTGAATTTTGAACATGGACATCTTGCAGAAGTCTCCTCTGTGCTCCGTTCTCTCGGGCATGCCCCGGATGTAGAGTACAAGGAATTGTCTGGTGTGAAAGCATCAGCAACAGCGACTCGAAACGGTGTTGATCGCCGTAAACTCGGCAAGGTGCTGCGTCAACAACCCGGTGTTCTCGATGTTGAGTTTACTGAAGATGATCGGGTGCTCATGCAACTGCTTCCACGGGCCAGTAAAGAATTGAATGAAAAGCGATTGAAATCGTTAGAAGACATCATCGGCAGTCCCGTTGATTTTATTGCAGCCAAGTCCAATCGTTTGCGGCCCGACCAATGGCGTCTTGTTGGCGGGGCCATCGCCGTGCCACTTCTTCTGCTCGTCATACTCGGCGAAATTTTGGGTTGGTCCAACACCGTGATTGGAATCATTGCAGTTCCCGGACTGATCGTTGGTGGATTTCAGATGTTTAGGGAAGCCTATGCAAGCATTCTGAAGTATCAACTTGGCTTCCAAGTATTAACCAGCCTTGCTGTGATTGGTGCAGCGATCCTCGGCATGTGGGAAGAAGCCCTCATTGTGGCCATTCTGGTTGCTTTCACGGCTCACCTAGAAGGCGATGCTCTTCTCCAAGCCAGAAAGGCAATGCAAGGGGGTCTCGATCGTTTACCACGCATGGCCCGTCGTCTTAATCATGCAAAAAGTTCCACGGAAGCAAAGACGATTGAAGCTCTATCCGAAGGGACATTTTCACTTGCCATGGCCATATCAGAACCCTTGCTGCCAGTCGATGCGAGTGCCCTTCGGGAACCAGAAGAAGACCATGAGGAAGTCCCAATCGAACTGGTTCGTATCGGCGATCGTCTCGAAATCCGGAGTGGAGAATTGATTCCTGCAGATGGTGTTATTGTCGAAGGTCACGGAGCGCTCGATAAGGCTCCATTGACTGGAGAATCGGTCCCAGTTGAGGTCAAGAAAGGAGATTCAATTGAGGCAGGTCTTGTGCTTGCACGTGGCCCAGTGATCATTGAGGTCACAGCAGTTGGCGACGACACCCGCCTCTCCGGACTCATCGATGCGGTCCATACCTTCCGCGAAGAACCACCTCGCCTGCAGAACATCATTGAACGATTTACTGCTGTTTGGGTCCCAATCGTCGTCTTTGGAAGCTACGCAGTGTACTGGTTGATCTTCCCTGACGACTGGAAAATTGTCCTCTTACTATGGGTTGTTGCATGCCCATGCGCTTTGCTTTTGGCAACCCCAGTCCCACATGCAGCGACCCTCGCCCGTTCGGCTCACATTGGGGCAATAGCCCGTGGCGGCGATGTCATTGAACGTCTCTCGAAAGTCAATCACATTCTTTTGGACAAAACTGGTACGCTCACTTCTGGAAAACCAAGAATTGGTGAAGTCGTCATCGCAAAAGGCCGCAGTAGAGACTCAGCTCTGAAACTTGCAGCAGGTCTCGAACAGCGCTCATCCCATCCATACGCTCTCTCTGTGATGGAACACGTCAACAAGGAAGGCTTGCAGCCAACCAAGGTGAACGTCCTCTCAGATATCGAAGCAGGAGTGCGTGGAAAAGTTGGCGGTAAAGAGGTGGCTTTTATCCGGTATGATCGTGCTAAATCGCTCAACATCAGCGTTCCTAAAGAAATCAAGGATGCCTATGCAATTGCAGAAACACACGGCCATGGTGCAAGCCTACTGGCACGGGATGGCAAGGCGTTGGCACTGTTTACCTTCATTCACGATGACACCCTTGATGGAAGTCGACATCTGATTCCTTCGCTCATCAGCCGCAACATTACGGTAGAGATTCTTTCGGGGGACAATCAATCAGCAGTCAAGGCTTTTGCCAAGAGCGTTGGCCTTGATGAAAACGCTGCACATGGAGGCCTGTCGCCTGAACAGAAAGTGGATTGGGTTCGAGAACGTTCCAAAACTCATGTGACGATGATGGTTGGTGATGGCTTCAACGATGCTGCTGCCCTTGCGGTTGCTGATGTTGGTGTTGCGGTTGGCAGCGGTGAAACGGTCAATCTCGAAGCAGCGGACGTCCTTGTTCCCAGTGATGACCCCCAAATGCTCACTGAACTGGTTGATTTGTCCCGAAGAGCCCAGGCCATCTTAGTCAGCAACCTCGTCATCTCTGTTGGCATCACATTGGCCCTTGTCGGTGCGGTGATCGCACAAATGTACGATGAGTTATGGGTTGGTGTTTTGATTCATGAGGCCTCTGTCATCTTGGTCATTCTCAATGGGGCGCGACTCGCAGGCGCACAGGGCGCCATTGTGTTGCTGAGGAACATCTTCGTCTCTCTATGGAGAGATACCAAAACCGCCTTCCAAATGCTCTATGCTCGTCTTGCCTCCTAAACATATTTTCACGCGGCATCTTCAAACCATAGAGCGGGTTCTTCCCGTATGGTGAGCACATGGCCAGAGTACGAGCAGACCCGGTCACGACAGCCCTCGCCCACCCCACTCGCCGTGCGGTCTACTTGGCGCTTTCACATGTTGAGGAAATGAGCACGGTTCAAATTGAAACCCAACTTGAAGTCGATCGCTACAATCTCTATCATCACATGAAGAAACTCGCATCGCTCGGACTTGTTGAAAATCACCGAGATCAAGGGCGAGCTCGCTGGTGGCGCATCGCCGCAAAGATCGAGCTTCCTGAATTGCTTGCAGCCTCGAGCGTCGTTGAACGGGTACAACCACAAGCCGCACCTTCCAATGTTTCATTACCAACACATATCCATCAAGCCGTCGAACATGGTGGTGAGATTCGGGTCATTGATCTCGATGGTTCAAGAGACCAAGTCGGGGCAAAGAAGATGCTTGAACTCTTGGCAAAACAACATGGCATTCACCTTGACCTGCCGTGGAACTTTTTGCCCGAGAGCATTGTTTTGATTGCTAAGAAACGCTAACTTCGCCTACTGGGAAGACATTTCAAAAACAAAGACATAGAGGCGGAAACATGAGCGAAGAGTCAA
Source organism: Candidatus Poseidoniaceae archaeon (assembly GCA_965662715.1). Taxonomy (GTDB): domain Archaea; phylum Thermoplasmatota; class Poseidoniia; order Poseidoniales; family Poseidoniaceae; genus MGIIa-L1. The sequence goes on from CBFIIS010000017.1 coordinate 11,101, forward strand.
CGGTTGAATCTCGCGTCGCACCTCCGGCACTCACCTGCCCAAAATGTGAAGGGTTACTGCCAAGTGGTTTGGGAGATTTACAATGCACCCTCTGTTCCGCGAAAGTACGGGTTGATCATCCAATCACGCGGAAAAAATGGGCTGAAGAAAAAGTCGGTTGTCCAGAGTGTGGAAAGGTATTGATTGCAGGTGTGAACAAACGCCCTGCTCACCTGAAGTGTGCTTCTTGCTCACATCATTTCACACTCACCCCAAACATTCCAAAGGTCGAAATTACTTGCCCTGGCTGTGAACGCCAATTACGTATGAAGCGAAAACCGGGCGAACGAAAAATTGACTGCCCGGCCTGCTCCACTTCCTTTAATGTGAAATTTTAGATTCATTCCTCTTCAGTTGTTTTCCTGACGGAGAGGCTCAATTTAATGGCGACTTGGTGAATGAGAAACTCCCTTCAAACGGCCTTCCAGAACCCTCCACCCGTCGCGCTCCTTATCTATGATGAGAAGTGCATGAAAGAGTGGATGGGATACGATGTCACCGAGCGCAAGCAAGAGTACTGAGGCACTCGATGCAGCCCGAAAGAAGCGTGAAAACGCCGACAAGGTTGCCCTTTCTGCACTGCGTTCACAATTCACATCGACGCAAACAAGTTCCCTCGATCAAGCGACAATGACCTCGGCTCGCTTCCGTCAAGAAGAGCGACTTCGTGCTGATATCCGTCGCGAGCGTCGCCTTCGCCAACAAGCCATTTCAGAGCGAGTTTCAGCCATGCAAGAAGCCCTGGCTGCGGATCTTGCAGTTCAACATGAACTCACTTTAGATCAACTCGAGAAAGAAATGCGTGAAGCAATGGAACAAGATTTGAGCATGTTGGAACACGATGCGTTGGCTCGTGAAGAATCTCGTATGCGAAGCGAATTGGATTTGCGGTTGCATCGCCAAATCGATGCCATGAAGGACCAATTTGAGGTGGAACAAGATCGTCGATTAGATGAGCACAAGGCTCAACTCAAGGCTCAAATCGAATCTCAATTGCATGATGAACACAGGCAACGACTTGAGATTCAGAAGGAACGGCTCTCGCTCAGTTTCAATCAAGAATTACAGCATCGTGTTCGAGAACTCGAATCTGAAATTCAATCTGAGATGGAACGACGATTTGAAGAGATGGAAGAGAAAGAAATTTCTCGGCTGGAAGAAGGCCACTCCGCTCGTCTTGCCGAGCGCGAAGAGCAACTTCGAAGAGGCATTCGTACACGCCTTGAGCAACAACTTCGAACTCGGCTCAAGCAACGTGAAGCTCGACTCAAAGCCGAGTACGAGCGTCGCAGTCTCCGTCTTGAAGAGGATATTGCAGAACAACTCCAATCCGAACTTGAAGGACGTCTTCGCCAAGAAACTGACGATCTTGAAGAGCGCATGCGTGAAGATGTCGAATTGGCCATCGCTCGACGAAGAGATGAAGTCCGAGTCGAGATCGAACAACAACTCGAATCTCGCCATTCAGAGCGTCTTGCTGAGCGAAAGTCTCGACTTCGTGAAAAGTACGACATCACGTTCTCCAAAGCCATCGATGATATCTCTCGCACGCTCAAGGCTGATGTCGATGCTGAACTCGAACAACGGATGGATGAGGAATTCACTTCGTACAGAAACGCCCGAGAGGCCGAAATCCAAAATCGCTTGGCTCGGTTCAGGTATGAGCGAGAGGCTGAACTACGAGAACAACTCGAGGCTCAATACGATTCCAAGAAAACCGATTGGTCTGAACGCCTCGAACTTGAATTCCAATCTCGTGAAGCATCTGCTCGCAAGGCAATTATGTCCGAAGTTGATGCTGGATTGCGCAACGAACGGCTGACCTTTGAAACGGATTTGGATCTATTGAAGGAAGAAACCTCGCTCGAACTTGAGGTGGATATGGAAGAACGCCTCAATGCCTTCAGAGAACGAAAGGAAGAGGAAGTCGCTGTCCAACTTGAACGCCAACTCGACAAGCGTGAAGAAATCATGCGAAACAAGGCGTTGATCGATGTGCGCAAGCGTGAAGCACATATTCGTGCGGAAATTGAAGCTCAACTGGGCTTGAAGCGCGCTGAAATTCGCAACCGCCTCCAAGGCCTCACTGAAAAGATGGATGCCTTCAAGGAAATGGCAGAAGAAAAGATGCGGGACGCAGTCACTAGGCAGGTCCAAGGCGAGATTGATCAAGAGGAAGAAACCTACCGCTCGAGAGAATCAGAATTCAGAGAATTGCAATCGACGGATACACGAGCTGAAAAGCGACAGATGTGGATGCAATCCATCTCTGGCCAGAAGACACCAGGTCAGTCAGCATCCGGTATGGATCCATCAGCATTAGGTGCTCGACCTGACGCCCTTGGCGCCGCTGCTGGACGCCCAATGCGGGGAATGTTAGGCGGTCAAAACCCACAACAACCGAGGATGGGCTTGGCTGGAATGCGTGCACCAGCAACCAGTTCGAAGCCTCTTGCAGCGCCTGGGGCCCCACTCGTAAAGCCAATCAAGGCACCACTTGGTGGTTCAATGGCTCCTAAACTGGTTCAACCAATTCAGCCAAAGGTTGTTCGAAAACCGTTGCAACCAGCGCCCCTTGTTCAGCCAAATGTGACCCCTGAAGTTGAGGATATACCACTGCCATCTTCAGAAACCAGTGACGCTTCTTCGACCGAAGCCATTCCTGAGTCCACAGCAGAACTTGAAGCGGCTGTTGCAGAAGAAATTGCACCAATTGGTGAGGAGGATCAACCATCAATCGAAACAAGCATCGAGGAAGATGTCGCATCGGATGGGGCAGATGAAGAGGTTGAGATTGCTACACTGCGACCAATTACCGCAGTTTTGTCGCCTGCGTCAGAGCCCGAGAGTGTCAAAACCTCTACGCTCAAACCTTTGCCTCCACAACTCATACCAAAGAAAGCACGTGGTGCTCCACCGAACATTGCTCGGCCGAAGCCATCAACAAATGTTGGTAAGGATTCCACTGCAACTCTGACTCCAGTACGTCGCATGACACCGTTGAAGATCAACAAGGCTGAAGCGGAATCCGAAGAGGAAGAAAACGAAGACGCTTGAGCCTTGACGTGATGCACCAAGCATCGGCTCCTTCATATTGATTGAGGGCGTGGCTTACCCATGAACCGGTTACTTGTTGTGTTCATCGCCTTCACAATGCTGCCACTCATTGCTTTCGCTCCGGCCGTAGCAGCGAATGATGTCGAACTCATTGATGCTGGATACACACATCAAACATCTGCAAAATTAGTCCATTGGGAAGTCATGAACGATGGCACAGTACTGACCGTTGACGATGACGGCAATTTGAGTGTCAATGCGTTCAGCAACGGTATCCTTGTTCCACTTTGGTCCATTGACTTGAACGTCACAGCAAATTCAGCACGCCTTGACGATGCAGAAGTGTTGGCGGCGGTCGCACATGACGAGGGGGTGTTTGTGGTCCATATGGATCTCCAAATTGCAAACCGAAACATCTCCACGCCCGAACGCGTCAATGACATGGATTGGGACACTGAAGGTGATTTATGGCTCGCATACTTTGCTGGACGCCGTCGTGCAGAAGAATACGACAATGAAGGCTTCACCGGTACAACCTCTCCTCAAATACAGAGCGGCTTTAATTCCTTCATCGTCCTCAATGACGGGAGACTCGCTCTAGGTGGCTTTGATTCTAAGATCACCATCGCAGACAATGGAGGCACGACTTTAACCACCCTCAACGAACCTGGAGGCATTGTCAATGCCTTGATCGAGGACCATGATGGAAACCTCATCGTTGGTTCGTCGAATGGGGCAATCTATCGCTACGACACGAACTCCTGGGCAGTAGAAACGTTGTCCCTTAGCCACGGTTCATCGGTTGTTCACCTCGAGGAAATCGGAAACAGCACCTATGTTGCCGGAACACAAAACGGTAAAGTCACCATGATCGATGGTGCAACATTCACTGAAGAAGATACATACGCTTCGCAAGGGCCTGTCGTCGGTACGAAGACGGAATTTACGGGACAAGTCTACATTACGACCTCGTTTTTGAGCTATTCCAAGATTCGCCTTTACGATCTCGATACAGACGGTGACGGCGTCACCGATACCAATGACGCCTTCCCAACAGAGATCACTCAATGGAACGACGCTGATCTGGATGGATATGGTGACAACCCCAACGGATTTAACGGCGATCAATTCCCTGATGATGAGACTCAATACATCGATGTTGATGGTGACGGTCACGGAGATAACCCTGCCGGCACGGAAGGAGATTTATTCCCGAACAATCCTGAGCAATGGCAAGATCGAGATGGCGACGGTTATGGCGACAACATACAAGGTGAAGGCGGAGACATGTTCCCTGACGAGCCTACTCAGTGGGAAGATGGCGATCAGGATGGTTACGGCAGCAATCCAAACGGCTTGATGCCAGATGCTTGTCCTACTCAAAACGGCTTTTCCAAGTACGACCGATATGGTTGCACCGATTCAGACCTTGATGGTTATTCGAATCCAGATGAATCCTTTGGCGTCGAGCAAGGGGCAGATGCGTTGCCAACACAAGGCACTCAATGGATTGACCAAGACGGGGATGGATATGGAGATAATACGACTGGCTTGCTCCCTGATGCTTGCCCGTGGGAATTTGGTAACTCAACACGAGCATGGATTTCAAATGCCACAGCGGCACTTGGGTTCATTGAAGTGTCCTCCTATGGTTGCGAAGACCTCGATGGAGACGGGTGGGTCGACCGCACAGAATCCATTGGTATGGAAACCGACCCCAATGAGCACTTCGACAACGACAAAGACGGTGTTGGGTCCAACTCAGATTATGACGATACACGACCACTCGTTCAAACAGAAGAAGACCACTGCATGCTTAATTTCGACGATCTAAGTGATGCTTGCATGGGCTGGCGCAACGCTGACTACCAAGCCTACCTCAGCCGCAGCAAAGGTGTCAATGAATCGGATTACTCCTATGCAGCATGGAACGCCAGCAAAAATGCAGGGCTCTTGGACAATGGTGGTGAAGTTGATTCGTCCGCGGTGAAGCAGGTGATGGTTGTTGGAGGCGGCGCATTTGTCGCACTTTCTGTCATCATTATTGCCGTGGCTGCAATCATGAAGCGACGCAGCACTCAGCAAAACATGAAGCTCTATGGTACGCCGTTTGCGCCTTCTAACAAAACCAATTCGGCATCGACTGAAGCCCTTGAAGGAACTGCAGGATTGTCTGCTCAGGGCGGGGTTGAATCAGATGCTGCTTGGGAAGATGATATTGCGAGCCTCGATTTTAGTGTGAAGGATGAGGATTTAGCGGATGACGTATCCTCTCCGACGGTCATCGATGCGACATCCCTGTACGGGGAAGAGGACAGCATTGAGGACATTGCTGGAGTCGCTGCTGACCCACCGGCTGCTACCGAAGCACCGACTGCAGCCCCAGCAGCCCCAGCAGCCGGTCCACCAGTCCCTGAAGCAGGATTGCCGGAGGGCTGGACAATGGATCAATGGAAATGGTATGGCCAAGAATGGTTGGATAAGAATAAGTGAACTAAGGAGGCCTCAATAGAGTAACAAGGCCAACCTTGTGCCATGGTCTCCATTGGCTTGCATGAAGATGTCCAAAGTAACCCACCAAGACCCATGGTTTGACAACACTCGTTTGTACAACCGAAAAAAATCTGAGATCGAGGAATTGTTTAAAGAAGTCGAATCTGAGATGAAATTACAACATCTTCGATACCTTGAACGCAAGGAAAATGGTTCTCAAAAGGATATGATTAGGGCGCTGCTCAAGTACACACGAGCAAAAGCGGTCTACGATACAGTGCGCTGGGTTGCTGTGGAGCGAGGTGCTAAGCACCCTTTGTCAAGCAATTTCGTCAATCAGTCAGCGCCAAACAATCGGTAATGATGCCCGAAGGGCGCCTAATTCTTCTCCGGAATAGACGGGTTTCCCGGCTTGCTTGAGGGTGTTCATAATCAACCAAAGTACACCATTCCAGGCCGTCGAGCGAGCGAAGATTTCGACATGGCCACAGGCAGCGGCCTCCAAGAGTTTGCCTTCGTCAGTGTTTTCGTTAAACAGAGCACGAACCAAATTACGAGCATCAAACTCGTAGCCAGGTGGTCGCCATTCCATCATGCGATCACACCTTGAATGGAGCTAGGTTGAGTCGGTCAACGAGATGTTCTACCTCAACATCGGCAACAGCCTTCATTCGTTCACGAAGGGTTTCAATCTCTCCGTTCATTTTGGCGATTTTGTGGGCTCGGACCATGTCTAAAAGCAATTCATTGACGCTTTTGTGACCACTTGTACTGCGCATGGTGTTCAATTGTCGTCGGACCTCATAACTTACGCTCACAGACGTCATTCCTTCACCGGTCATTGTAATCCCTGCTTGCAACTGCGGTGTTTAGGCTACTTAACCCCCGCGAAGGAAGTAAGGCTGAAATCAGCGTTTTTCTCACCCTTGAGAAGGACTCAGCGGACTGAAATCAGCGATTTCTTCGCTTTCGAAGAAGGCGTGGTTCTTCATTTACGCCAAACTCGCGACGCATCTCTTGAACGCGCTGATGGAATTCTTTTGCCAATGTCCAATATTCGAGAGAACCTGCTCCAGCACCAGAATTCGTTGGCTTATTGAGCAAGACCGTCGGCGCTCCACTCCAGGGTGCTTCAGCGACCTTGACGAGTCTGCGAATCGTCGTTTTGAACAATTTATTTGGCATCTTTTTATTGACTTCATCGCACACATGGCGACTTAATTTTGAACGAGCATCCACCATGGTCATCGCAATGCCAAAAATCTTCAAATTCCGATTGATTCTTCGTTGAATCATCTTGATGGAATTCATCAGCATACTGAATCCTTCAAGTGCATAGTATTCTGCTTGAACGGGTACCATGACCCAGTTGGCCGCACACATTGCATTGATCGAGAGTAAACCAAGGGAGGGTGGGGTGTCGATGATGATGTAATCAAATTCATCGATGATTGGCATGAGTGCTTCTCGCAACCTCGTTTCACGACCGATTTTGTGGCTCAGTTCAATTTCTGCACCCGACAAATGGATGTCACTTGGTAGCAACCACAAATGGCCAACAGATACACTGTCTGGGGCCTTCTTGTTGTTGTTTCGCAGGCTCCAGGCGTCCTGCATTGACTCTGTGAGTTCCTTTGGACCAATCAGGTATTCTTCCATCAAAGGTAACTCTTCGCCTGAATCGTTCGTCAGGAGATCGTAGGAGGTTTTCTTGACGTTTTTCTTTTCCACACCAAAAGAGGTTGCACAATTTCCTTGCGGATCAAGGTCGATGAGGAGCACTTTCGCCTTTGGAAGCCCTTGCCTTTTCGATCCCTTGGCTAGTGCGGCAGCAAGATTGACCGCAGTGGTTGTTTTGGCACAACCCCCCTTTTGATTCGCAACTGCGATGACCATTTTGTACGGGTTCATCTCCTCACCTCCTCGGACAATTCAACAAAAGAGGTTCTCCTCTTTGAATGCAACCACAACGGTGGAAACATCAAGCCGGTTGAATGACAGGTACAGGAACTTCCGAGAGGATTTTACGCACGATGTGCATTCCTGTGATTCCACGAATCTTTGCTTCTGGCTTCATGTTAATACGGTGGGAAATGACTTGCAATGCGATGCCTTTGATGTCGTCTGGAATGACATAGTTTCGTCCAGCGATTGCAGCAGCAGCACGGCCAGTCTTGAACAGCGATTGAGATGCACGAGGTGACGCTCCGTTGGTGACGCGGTGGTCTTCACGAGTGCGTTGTACAATTTCAACGATGTAGGAGAGGATTGCAGGATCGACGTGAACGGTTTCGAGTGCCTTTTGCATGGCCACCACTTTCTTTGGAGATGTGACTTGTTGAACATCGTGCCCGTCCTTACCACGCAGCTTGCGTCGAGCCAGAATGGCCTTTTCTTCTGCTCGGTCAGGGTAGCCCATGCTCATCTTCATCAAGAACCGGTCCATTTGTGCTTCAGGTAGTGGGTAGGTTCCTTCTTGTTCGATTGGGTTTTGTGTTGCGATGACAACGAACGGTGCTGGGAGTTTGTGGGTAATACCTTCAATCGTCACTTGCTTTTCTTCCATCGCTTCGAGCAAAGCCGCTTGAGTCTTCGGTGGTGCACGGTTAATTTCGTCAGCAAGGAGGATGTTGGAGAACAATGGCCCAGCACGAAGTTTGAATTCGCCAGCCTTCTGATCGTACATGTATGTCCCCATAATGTCGGAAGGGAGCAAATCAGGAGTAAATTGAACACGCTTGAATTTACATCCGAGTGCTTGTGCGAATGTGTTGGCAAGCAAGGTTTTTGCGAGGCCAGGGAAATCTTCGAGAAGCATGTTTCCGTTGGAGAGGATTCCAACAGTCACCCTGCGAAGGTTTTCGTTCTTACCGATAATGACCTTGCTGACTTCGTTCATGAGGCTGTTTGAGATGGCGGAAACAGTGCCAATCAAATCTTGAGCGCCGGGGTTTTGACCCATTGCGGGTGCTGCTGAGAATCCTGCTTCCATAGTAAGGCCTCCAAAGGACAAGTTCCCAACCGGAACCTTCCATATATGAATGTGAGGGGGTCGTAAGTCAACAATATGTCAGCGATAAACCGCGGGCCAAATGGATTATCTTCCCCAAAAGTGATTTTCCTTTCGATGGAGCCGGATGAGTTCGTCTAAAATCTCTTGCTCGACAGGATTGAGGTCAATTTTCTTGAGTCGTTTTGCGTGGGATTCAGGAACATCCACATAGAATTCATCCAGTTCCTCAATGTGCCTTCCAACGGTAGGTCCATTGATGGCAACAGCCACCTCATCACCTTGGTTTGCTTCTTTGACGTCTTCAGAGGCACGGGTTCGTAAGCTCTTGATTTGGCCGACGGGCGTCCCATCGAGTTTCATCAATCGTTGACCAACATGCACTCGGCCACCGACCACTCGCATGCCGACAATCGCAGGGCCTTTGGCTCGGAAGGTGTGATCCTTGAGGTAGAGCAATCGTCCCGGATAGACGAGTGACTCGCGCAATTCAGCTGCCATGCGTTCAGCAGTTTCTTCACGCCATGCTTCGTACGCATCCAAAATGTGATAGATGATGCTGCCAGAAAAGAATTTGATTTCCGAATCATCTTCATTCAATGAGTCAGCAACCTCTGAGTTTCCTTTTACTGAAAAACCAAGAATCACCTTATTGAGTGGGTCTTGGGCCGATTTAGCCATCAAAATATCACGTTTGTTGACCGGGCCAACCGTTGCTTGCCGCACTGGAATCTTCAATTTGGCAAGTTCGAAACCTAAGGCTTCCAAACCACCAACGGTATCAGCTTTGATGACCACACCTTTTCGCTCTTCCTCAGCACCCCTGCATGCACCTTGCTTGGTATGGGCTTTGAAATCAATTCGCGGAAAGACCTCATTGCACTTTGAGCACATGATTGGCATGGTGTCAAAAATTGCTCGCCATTCTTGACGAATTGCGATCTCTGCCAGCTCTTTTTGTTCAGGCGTGTTGGCCAGGTACAGCGTGGTACCAGCAATTGTGTTTTCGAGTTTTGGTGCTACAATTTTGACTCCACAAGCGGCTTCTACACTGTCAAAATTAACCCAGCGTTTGCCAGCATCTCGCATCTCAGACATACCTTTGGGACGCTTGAGCCCCTTGATGTGGGTTGAAAATGGGCCGTCGTTAGCGGCAAGCATGACGTTGTCGCCAATTTTGAGCTCGCCCCGGTAAAGAATCACATCAATCGTCTTACCCATACCAACTTCATCTCGCATTTCGAGCACCGTTCCCTCAGCAGCACCAAGCGTATCAGTCAGTCGATCTTCGAGAAACCGCTCAGCTAAGCCAACGGTAACAGCAAGCAAATCTTGCAATCCTTCGCCGTCTTTGGCCGACATTGGTACAAGGGCCACGTTTTGTCGGAAATCACGAATTTGATCGTAGCGTTCGATGTTAAATCCATGTTCAGAGAATTGACCAAGCAATTTCCAGTATCGGTCCTCAAACAACGATCGCACATCTTCCCGTTGATCTTTGAACGACTCGATGAATGAGCGTCCATGCTTTGTGCGCCAACCATGGATACGGTCGACCTTATTGCATGCGATGACGAATGGGGTACGTGTTTCTTTCAACGTCTGCAAACTTTCGATGGTTTGAGGCTGGAGGCCTTCCATCACATCGATCACCAGCACGGCAATATCTGCAACCGAACCGCCTCTGTTTCGCAGGCTGACGAACGAATGGTGGCCGGGCGTATCAATGAACAGCAATCCCGGAGATTTGAATTTCTTGCCACCCATCATGGCGGCACATGTTTCGTTAAGGACATCTGCGGGGACTTCGGTTGCCCCAATGTGTTGAGTGATCCCTCCTGCTTCGCGATCCATCACACTTGCTTGGCGTTCGCTGCCAATGGAGCGAACCAAATCCAATACGCTGGTCTTGCCGTGATCGACGTGCCCGAGAACGGAAACGATTGGTTGGCGGTTGTGGCCACGTTCCGTTGCGGTTTCTTCAGGCGAATCCGTGTCGGTTTCGTCCATGATCTCACCTCAGCCCCGCTGTGGGGTCTCACTCACTCGTAAACCCAAGCGGTGATTGTTTGATCCCATTCCATGAGACCTTCTGGGAACCAAAGACCAAGTTCGAACTCAGCGGTATCTGCTGCATCCGAGCCGTGAATCATGTTGAATCCCATGTCCATTCCAAAGTCACCACGGATGGTGCCTGGAGATGCTTCACGGCCGTTGGTTGCTCCAATCAGGGTTCGTGCAACAGCAATTGCATCCTTACCAGACCATGCCATGCAGACCACCGGTCCGGATGTGACGAACTTGATGAGACCAGGATAAAATGGGCGCTCTTTGTGAACTTCATAGTGTGCTTCAGCGGTTTCTTGACTTGGTACAACGGATTTCAATCCAACCAGCTTCAAGCCTTTGCGCTCGAAGCGACCCAAAATCTCTGCAATAAGTCCACGTTGTACGCCATCAGGCTTAATCATAACATAGGTTGTTTCCATGGTGTTCACCAATCCGTCCGACTGGACCCCCCTTTATGAGCCATACGGCCACAATGGGTCAAAGAAAAACACCGAAGGTGCAAATGGTGGCGCTTGCAAACAGGGATTTGAGATCACTGGTTGCGGCCCTTCACAAAGTGGCGAGTCCACTTTACACGGCGTGAATTTCGCTTGAGCTTCACCATGTTCTTGCGGGCCTTCGAATTCTTGAACCACATGACGCTTCCGTCACGGCGCACGAACATCATGCCGGTGCCAGGTTCGATTTCTTCACCAGAAAAAGTACAGATTCTACGTTCAGGCATTCACTTCACCTCGAGTTGAGCTTACGGGCTTCACGACCGGTGTCCTTGAGCATCAAAATGTCGCCGACACGAATTGGACCAAGCACGTTGCGAGAGATAATTCTTCCAACGTCTCGGGGATTAGGGGCATCGTTCACACGGACCTTGACTTGAGTTGCTTCACCGGTCATACCGGTGCGGCCGACGATTTCGACGACTTCAGCAGGCCATCCATTGAGTTCTTCGCTCATGTATTTCGCCTCCAAACTTCAGGTTCAAGCCTTGAGTTCGCTGATCATGTCAACGACTTCGGTGAACTTTTCTTGTGCGCCTTTGGTGATTTCCATGACTGCAATGGATGCGGTCTTGACACCATCAGGAAGGCCAGCTTCCTTAGCGAGGTATTCTTGAGATGGGACGTATCCGTATGGGATGCCTTTTTCTTCACAGATCAATGGGATGTGAGCGAGCAATTCAGGTGGGTTAACGTCGACTGCGAGGACGATGAACTGAGCAGTTCCACGCTCAGCGGTCTTGGTCACTTCGTTGCTGCCCTTCTTCAGGCGGCCATTGGTGTTGGCTTGCAGCATGTCATAGATCTTGTCAGATACGGCTTCGGGGGTTTCAAATCGCACGTGTACACTCATTGGATTCACTTCTTCCTCATGTTAAGGCATTCCTTGCGCACAACCTCGCGGATATAAACACGACGGAAGAAGAACGCACAAGGTTGTGCCACTAAACATATGATTTATTGGATTAAAATCTGCCTAAAACCAAGCCACTGCGTTCAATTTAACGCCAGCCGAGGGTAGTGAATAACTCATTTACGCCACGAGCAAGGGCGGGGCCACCGGAGATGACATCTCGTGGATTTGAGAGGGAACCAGTGGCATGCACACCATCGACGTACCGAATCAATCTGGCAATGGCTCCACCAGTGAATAAGCCATGCGAGCATGCTGCGTGGACTTCAACAGCACCCTGACTTCGCAACGCTTCGGCAGCTCTACAAATTGTGCCACCTGTTGCGATCATGTCGTCGACAATGGCTACAATTTTACCATCAACATCCAAATCCTTGGCCTTGTGTACAATAGTGTGAGCATCAATCCGAGTCTTCTCGAGGTATGAAAATTCACAATCGATGGTTTTTGCAACGGTTGAGGCACGATCAATCGCTCCTTTATCCGGTGAAAGGATGAAGTCAGGATTGACGGTTGTCTGCAGGTGTTTTGCCAACTCTGGCATTGCGGAGGTGAACGCCACGGGTACGGGTAAATCTTCGAGGACTTTTGGAGCATGCAGATCAAAGACAATGATTCCGTCACATCGGGAGGCAAGCAAGTGCCCAATCGCCCTTGCCGAGATGGCTTCGCCAGGTTTGAACCTCTTATCTTGTCGAGAATATCCGAAATATGGGATAGCAAGGAGGGTTCCGGGGCCTACATCTTCCATTTTCTGTGGGCCAATTTCTCGTAAATTTTCCAAATTACCTTTGCGGACGTCGTTGATGGCCTCGAGCATGAGGAGGGTTTCCACGATACCAGAATCTGGAAACGTGTTCGAAACCAGAACAACTGGTTCTTTACGTACAGCCTCAATGACTTCAGTTGGGATTCGAATGTAGCCCTCAGAGTCGGGAAATCTCCGAGTTTCAAGCGAATGATGTTCCCAACCAAGCGATTGTGCAAGTTGGGTCGCCAGCAAGGTTGCGTTGCTTCCAGACAAGACGACCATGTTCTCCCCGATGTGAATGCCAGCGACGGCCCTTCATGTTCTTTGCGAGTGTTCGAAGATCACTGAAACGAGTCATTTTATCGCTTCTTCGAATCTCAAATAGGATTCAGTGACCCAATACAGACTCATGGTCGAAGGTTGAGTGCGCGAGGCAGGACTTGAACCTGCGACCTCCCGGTTATCAGCCGGGTGCTCTAACCGACTAAGCCACCCGCGCAACTGTAGACCGGGCGACTCGCCTCCCCGTCATAAGAGTGACGGCGCAACAAACGCAAATTTTTTCCAAGTGGTTCTTCACTCAACTCCGTCGTCCATCTCGTTGATTGAGATGTAGGACGGTAGTGAGAGGACCTTCTCGAAGGTGCGTGAAAGAACAACTTCATCGAGGCGCTCGCGAGTTCGTGAAAACGCAGTGATCGGCACGCGTAGAGTTGCTTCAACTCCGAATTCCTTTTGGATGCTGATTCGAGTCTTGACAATAACGCCCTTGTACGTGCGCTTGACCTTGAACAGGTCAGTGATCACGCCAATTTCTCGGCCTTGGTTGTCCAGGACCGCGCGGTCAAGCATTTCGTCTGGTGCATACAATTTCTCATCAATTCGCACTGTGTCTCTCCATCGGCGTTGTAGTTCGCGCATGGACTTCGAAAGTTTCACAGTTCCATCCGTGCGGATGCTGTGGACCAGTTCCTTTGGAAGCGGTGCAAGTTCTGCTGGCTTTCGCATGAATTCATCAGCGACACCTGCATCCACTTGAATTCGCATCGATCGAACTCGAGCTTCATTCGGGTGGTGTCGTTCACCCACAATCGTTCCTACTTTCTTATCGTTCACATATACATCCCGTTGGAGTAACTCCTGGATGTCGTATTTGTCGTTCGGCATTTTTCCCATCTCCTTGTGTCGGGGTCTACCCGACTTATCCCCTCGTTTCCTTGAAGGGCTATATACTCTTTCCCGATTTGAAAGTGAATTCCAATTGCATTTGTCGTATAATTAGGTTAAACACCAATTGAAAATCGCTTAAAATTCAATTTTTCACGAATGTCGTATAATTTTATTTTCAATAGGAGTTTCAGGCAATATTGAATTTCTTCCAGGTGAGATCTCCATGGGCATCGAAGATTCCGTCTAATGCCTGAATATTTTCTATAGTTCAATTGATTTCAAAATGAATTTGCATTTTACGATGTGTACTTCTACGTCAAAAGCTTGGACGATCTGTAACGACGAGGCGGTGGAAAGGGCGTGGTACTTGAGGCCACATCTCCAAATCGCACACCAATTAAAAATAACATTTTTCAATTGGAAAATAATGATTTTTTGAGTTTTACTCATGGCGTATAATTCGTTAATTTTTCCATTTTAGAGATCCCATTTCACGATTGATTGATGTGTGTGGTGTGGGTGGCATGGCCATGGTTCAGCGACCGGTTATTCACTTGCGGGGGCTCACGACCTCGTTGATGGTTGGTTTGATTGAACGGTTATTACGCACATCATCAGACCTGATCCTCGATGGCTCACTCCACGCCATGGTTGTGCAACACTACGAAAGTGATTTGCAGTACGGACAGGCATCAGTGTTCACCTCAAGCCAACGAGCATTATCTGCTGGACACCGCGTTGTCATGGTTGGTCATGGGCCATTCAATACAGAGCAAGAGGACGGCGTTGGATTGGATGTTGATGGTGTCGAATTGATTCTTGTCACCTCTGCTGAACAGGTGAATGAGGTGAGTTTTGACTGGGTTGATGCACATGTTGCTGTTCACGATTTGATGCCAATGCACGGAGGAGGATCATGGACCCCCTCTCTCCTGAGTCAATGGTATGATGCCCTTTCGAACGGCATGACGCCAACGATTGAACACGACGGCCAACACTGGTGGGTTGGCGAAATCGATGTCGCAGATGCCCTTGTTCGTTTGCTGATGAGTTCAACACCCTTCCCCAAGGTCAGCAAGATGTCAGGTCGTCGATGTTGGAACGACCAACAAACATTGGAGGAATTTGTCATGTTGTACGAACGTACTGCTGCAGGTCAAAGTGGCTCCTTTGGCGTCAGTGAACTCAGTGCAGCTCCAACGCCGAACATCGAACTTCAACCTCTGATGGTTTCAGACCCTGTTCCAATGACCGTTGAAGAGAACAAGGCGCAGAGGCCAGACCTTTCCGCGATCCATGATGCCCTCCATGCTGCAGATGGAGATGGCTGGCGCCCTCTTGTTCCAGTGCGTACAGCGATGATGCACTGTCTTGCTCACTTGCTTGATCCTCAAGCTAAAGTTTGAACTCCACCCACAGGGAGTGGAGTTAGGCTTGTGACATTGCCCACAAGGGTCGGACCTTCTGTGAACGTCCCCATGATGCCTGTGTCGCCGCTTGGATTGTGTGAAAGAGAAAGCCACGGTCGTCCATAAGCGTCAATTTGCATGTCAATGAAATCCCCAAACCCGCCACAGCGTTCGTAGCCGCAGGTTGGACTTGCATTGTCGAGTGGATCATCCGGAGCGTTCAGTTGAACCGTCGTGATCAGCGGATTTGCATTGAATGCGTCAGTGATGACCGAGATGTAGCCGTGCCACACACCATCGCCCTCAGTTCCAATGGAACCAAAGGCCACCTTGCCAGGGTCGCCAGCGATGACGACAGGGAACCCAGTCCCCTCAAGGTGACTTGGTCCAACCATGATGGCGTCCGACCAGGTGTTTGCATCATCAAGGGAATAAGAGAAGTAGGGCATGTTATCGATGCCCATCCACATAGCATACACGTTGCTTTGACTGTCCGTGTCAACCTGTGCTTCTTCTGCATTCCACGTATCTGCAGTTCCAGAAACTTCAGTTGGAAGCACGTGTTCAGTCCACGTCAATGCTCCATCTTCAGTTTTGTACATCGAATAACCAGATCCATCACAGCCCCTTTGGCCACGGTAGAAGTTTCCATTATCAGCACCGATGATGTGAGCAGAGAGCCCGCCACTTTGGCAGTCAACAGGTGCACCCGGCAGTTCAGGGCCCCATGTGAGGCCTCCGTCTTGGCTTTGCGAGCACAATGGTGCTGGATAGTTTCCGTTGATGCAGAACACCCAGAGGGTTTCATGGAGGATGCCACCATAGGGTGAGGAGGCAATGGTTTGGTGGTCTTGAACTGAATATGAGGTGGCAACCGATGGTCCAAACCATGAATCACCTTCGTCATCACTCCATTCGACCGTCATGCCCAAGAGTGCATGCATATCGAATTTCATGATTCGATCGGTCCACGGATCAACATAGACATAGGGGTCATTTGAATTTGCAACTGGTAGGACTGGACCGTAGACATTTTGACATGTGAAGTCGCTTAAACTGGTCATTTCGATCATGTTGCTGCATTGGACAATTGCGGTGGAGCCAGCAGGGCCATTGCCATAACTCGAGAAGTAGATGTTGTCGGTTGACGTGATGCCCATCGTCGGCTCAAAGGTTGAATACCCAGTCCCATAGTAGGTGCCTTGACTGTAAAACGGGATGTTTTCCCCATTGAGTGCCGAGGTGTTGTTCATGGCGTTGATTCCGCCTGGGTAGTGGTACCACGTCGTCGGATTAAGCCCCTGTTCGAAGGCAAAAAGGCCATCATCTTCATCAGCAGCCTCTGTGATTTCATTGGCTCCAAAACATCCTGCAAGTGGTGCAGCAGCCATCAAAATCGTCAAAAGTATTGCAATTTGTTTGTTCTTCACTGTTCATCACCTGGTTTGAAAAGATCGGAGCCGAGCAACGGCAATAAGACACTTGCATCACCTTCAACGCACACATTTGGTGCTTCAGGACGCATCTTGCCCCATGAGATTGCCTCGCGCAACCGGGCCCCTGAAAGGCTACCATCGTGCTCGGGAGCGGTTGTGATGTAGACTGCGGCATCAAGGCCACCACGGTACTGGTTCCACCAAATCACGTGGTGCTTGGAGATGCCACCGCCAATCATCAGTGCGTTGGAGACTTCAACATCCCACGTCATGTCGCTCATGACTTGTTCATCCGCGAGGGTATCGATGTGGAAATCTCGGTGCTTTTGCCGCAACATGAACAGTTGTGCTCCAATCGATCCGTCGGTAATTCCAGGAATGACGACGGGAATTTGATGCTTATACGCCCAGTAAATGAGAGAATCCGGAGTGCCAATTCGCTTGCCTAATTCCCACACGAGGTGTATTGATCCAAAGCCTAACCAAGCATCAGCGCCAGTTTTCCCAGTTTCCTTGAGGCGATCTTGATACATCTCTTCGAGAACCGGCGTCAGCACTTGCTCAATGATTTCACCATAGGATGAATTGGGAACAATGACATTGCCAAGGCGCATCAAGGAATGTTCGCCAAGTTCGATATCATCAAGTTCGAACGCCCCGTGATAGTAGTGTTTGTGTGCCCTCGCAATGTCGTGGTCAAGCATACCGCAGGTGGTCGAAACGACGTTAAACATACGTTGCTTTAGCGCCTCGACAAAGAAGCCCCTGGTTCCTGTGGCGCACAAGCAAGCAGGGAATGAAAGCCAGTTGCATACCTTCGAAGCGTCCCCGTCAACAGCGTCGAGTTCTGATTTCATATCCCGAAGGATGTCCCGTGCCATGGCCAGTTTTGTTGCGGTAAATCCGCCCGCGGTCACCATTTGGTCAATCAAAGACCGCGGCGTAGTGATGTCATGGAATGAATAGTCCACGACCGGGATATCGAATTCATCGGGTTGAATCGCCATGAAACCTCCACACACGGCCTCCACATGAACCTGCCCACAGGAGATTGATGCACACCCTACGGGTGTGATTACAACTGTTCGAGTTCGAAAATACGATCTCTGAGCCTTGCAGCTTCTTCGAAATCAAGGTTCTTCGCAGCGACCTGCATGGCTGATTTGAGTTCTTTCAACATGTCTTGAATTTGCTCCGGTGAGAAATTCTTGGCATCAGATGGCTCGTCATAAGCCAATTGAATATTTGAATTTCCAATTGAATTATTTGATTTTAATCCACCGCTTCCATCTTGGCCTTTACCAGAGGCCCACGCACCTGCGCCAAGGTTAAGCCGCTGTGCCCAATCACCCTCTTTGCGTCCTCCCTTTTTGGCGACAAGCCGTCGAGAACCATCTTTCGAACTTGAGGTTCCTGCGATCAAGTCATCGAGATCGGAATTCATTTTGGGCAATGCCTTGACGATGCCTTTCGGCGTGATGTTGTTGGCATCATTGTAAGCTTGCTGACGCTCACGTCGCTCGAGCGTCTGCGTGATTGAAGCCTTCATGGCTTGCGACATGCCATCGGCATACAAGATGACATGGCCGTTCAGGTTCCGAGCAGCACGGCCAATGGTCTGAAGGAGGCTGCGTTCGTTTCTCAAGAAGCCTTGACGGTCGGCGTCAAAGATGGCCACAAGACTCACTTCAGGCAAGTCGAGTCCTTCCCTCAACAGGTTGATTCCTACGATCACGTCGATGTGACCAATACGTAGAGCGTTGATTATTTCGGTTCGTTCAATGGTGTCAATTTCCGAGTGAAGATGATGCGCCTTTACGCCCATTCGATTGAGGTATTCAGCCACCTCTTCTGCGAATTTGATGGTCAGCACCGTGACCAAAGTTCGCTCTCCTCGCTCGACTCGAGCGTTAATCTCACTCAGCAGGTCTGCCATTTGGCCACTGGTTGGACGAACTTCGATTTCCGGGTCAAGCAACCCCGTCGGGCGGATTTCCATCTTAGCAATGCCATCGATATGCTGAACCATATGGTACAGACTCTCGCTTTCAGGATGTTTTTTCTCTAAATCTCGTGGGCCAGCCCCACCACCTGACTGGGCATGAAGCAGTCCTTTGGGGAGTGGTTGGCCGGTCAATTCGCACAAATGTCGCAACTCCCGCTCACCTGGAGTCGCTGATACATAGACCATTTGTGGGATCAAACTTTGGAATTCTGGAATCTTGAGCGGTCGATTATCCGCAGCAGTTGGTAAGCGGAAACCAAAATTGATCAGGCTTTCTTTTCGTGAACGGTCGCCGTAGTACATGCCACCCACTTGAGGCAGTGTGACGTGTGATTCATCCATGATGACGAGGAATTTCTTGGGATCACCATGGAATTGCTTGGCGCACGCTGCGAAGAAGTCCAACAAGCAATGAGGGCGTTCTCCTCGTTGCCGCCCATCGAAATGCAATGAATAATTCTCAATCGACTGGCAATGACCTATTTCCCGAATCATTTCCAAATCATACCTCGTTCGCTGTTCAATGCGATGGCGTTCGAGTTCCTTTCCTTCACTCGCAAAGTGTGCGATTCGATCGTCCAACTCGTCCTCAATTGAGACAAGAGCAGCCTCAAGGCGTTCTGGACTGGTCATGTAGAATTCCTTGGGGTGAATCCAAGCTTCATCCAATTCATCAAGAACATCCCAACTCACTGGGTCGCACACCGACACCTTCGTGATGCCATTGAAATCGAACTGAATTCGCAAGGGGTCGTCACGACTTGGCATCCATACGTCGACCACTTCGCCTCGGACACGACAATCGCCACGTGCCAGATCTGTCGTAGTTCGTCTGTATTGAAGGGTGATCAGTTCATGGAGCAAGTCACTGGTTTCGATCTCTTGGCCAACATGGACTCGTACGTGATACTCGAGGAATGTCTCTGGTGGATTTAATCCATAGATGCATGAAACAGAGGAGACAATGACGCAATCTGGGCGGGTCACAAGTGAGGCGATGGTTGCAAATCGTTCCTGCTCAATCCTCTCATTCACGGACAGTTCCTTCTCGATGTACATGTCTCGTTTTGCGAGGTAGGCCTCGGGCTGGTAGTAGTCGTAGTGGGAGACGTAATAATCGACCGCATTCTCTGGAAAATAGCCAGCCATTTCATGGTACAACTGCCTTGCTAGGGTCTTGTTATGGCTAATGATTAACGTCGGAATGTTCAGTTCTTGGATCACTTGAGCCATAGCGTATGTCTTTCCGCTTCCTGTGACGCCGAGCAACACACATCGTTCTTGTCCATTTTCCAATTGAGAAATCAATTTTTCAATTGCTTTTGGCTGGTCGCCAGACGGTTCGAATTCCGAGCGAAGCACCAAACGCTTCACCTCAGGGTTGAGGTGCTCCAGTGCCGCCCCTTCAAGGGCACGAGAGAGGTCAAATGGATCTCGTTCGGTCAGGTCAGCCGCATCGATGGGAAGGTTTGCCACGTCCTCAAACGCACCCTCGTCGTCCCACTCTTCAACCATAGAAACGCCCTCCTTGGTCCGTCCTCGGTTTGACCCTATACAAGGCTGTTGAGTTGTCTATGGTAGGTAGAGACCACCATTGACGTGAATGATAGCACCCGTGATGTAACTCGAATCTTCACCTACGAGGAAAGAAATGGTTTTGGCCATGTCATCAGGAGAACCAACACGCTTCAAAGGAACCTCTGTTTCCCTCTGTTGTCGCTTTTCTGCACTATCGCCTGCCAAGATATCGGTATCGACATAGCCTGGGGCGAGGACATTCACTCGCTTTCCTTCAGGTCCCACGGCTTGTGCTAAGGAGCGCGCCCACGTCGATAGCGCAGCCTTTGATGCAGAGTAATCAGCACCGTGAGGGGAGCCTCGGGTGCCGAGCTGCGAACTCACAACGACCATTCTTGCGTGTGCTGTCAGGTGGGGCTGTACGGCTTTCCAAACGCTCACAGCTCCCTCAAAATTGATTGCCATTGTTTGACGAAGATTCTCCATGGTCATGTCTTGTGCAGCCACTCGATCGTACGAGCCGTGGTTGAGCACCAAGACATCAATACCTCGGGCCATCCAAGGGTGGATGCCAAGCAATCCGACTTCACCAGTGTTAGCACAATCCACTTTCACGGCAAGGGCATCATCACCCCGTTCCCGGATCTCATCGACCACCATCTCTGCTGGTTTTGAAGAGGTATTGTAGGTCAGTAAGACATCATAGCCGTCAGCAGCAAGTCGTTTTGCGGTGGCGGCACCAATGCCTCGTCCACCACCGGTAATGAGCGCTACTGGGCGGGTCATGGCCCTTGCTGTGGGCCAACTATGATAATTCCAACCCCTTGTTCACTCTTGGAGAAATTGTGCAAGTTGCGGGGGCCGCCAACCTTCTGGTTTGAGCACTTTACCGTCTTCTCTACGGATGACCTTGCCATCGACCAGCTTCGCCATATTGGAGCGGTGAACTTCGTTAAATGCGTCATCATAGATGTTCTGCATGCCGTGATTGATGATTGTTCCAGCGAGAATGTAACCAATGTCGGCAAGGGCATCAAGCACCTCGACCATGTCACCAGCGCGTGCAGCTTCAGCGTACTCTTCGACCTCTTCTTTGAGGAGTTTGATTCGTAACTCGATCATTTCCTCAGGACCGAGCCCAGGTGCATCGAGCTTAGGGATTTCAAAGGCTTCATTGAATTCAAGCAGGGAGGCTACAATCGGGTTCATGCACCGTCGTGATGCTATGCAGCCCTTGAACCTTGCAGGGCAAGAACTCCATTCAAGAAAACCAAGGATGGCGTCCAAAGTGATTGCGTGGAACCTTATCACCATGTTCGATGTGATATTGAAATCCAGATATAACCGACTTCAGATACTTCTGAAGCCTTGGGCGAACCCATAGTATGTGAGGCAAGAGTGCGAGTACACGAGGTAGTTTGGCAAGAATGTAAGGATAGACGGTGATGGTCAATCGAGACGCTTGATGGCTGAGGGCAGTCAGTTCCCATACCACATATGATTGCGGACCCCCTTCTTCTCCAATCAGTAAGGTGAACCCATCGCCTTCAGACCAAGTTTGGAACCGACGTGTGTAAGTGCGCCCGTTGAGGTACACAAGAACATCAGAATGTCCATCTTTGTCCCATTGTATTGCCTTATTTGATTGGCAAAAGGGGTGACATGCCTCGAGGATGTTCGGGGTGCTGATGACCTTCCATAACGCAGTGGCATCGTGATCGAAATCCATGGTGTACGAAGCACTCCACCGCCGAGTGTACGCACTTTCCATGTGATGAGCCATAGGTAATCGATTATGAGGTTATGTTCACTCTCACGTTAGTTCGCTTTGGTCACGAGTCGGAATTAATTCGGGGGGACCATCTCTCGCCCGTCGCTCATCTTGGCGAAGCGCCTTTGGTCACGGGG
>CBFIIS010000018.1:0-354 GCA_965662715.1 Candidatus Poseidoniaceae archaeon
GTGCTGTCCGTATGTTTGAAAACCATGAGGGATTCATTGATGGGGGAGGCTTGCCCCCGTTGAGATGAGGGGAAGCCATGAGTGACGCTACGCAATCTTCCCCCGAACTTCAACCAATGGAGGCTCACAAGGACCTCTGGGCTCAACATGACCTTCTTCAAACCATATTGAGTCGACATTTTACCGTCCATGGTGTCATTGGTGGAACTGTATTGCCAGCATGGAATGTCACCACCATAGGTGATGATGATGCGCATCAACAACTTGTTGTCCTCAATGAACATCTTGTCAAATTAGGCTGGGTGGCAAAATTACTCATTGATGAACCATGGGTTGTGCAAATTCTTCCAATTC
>CBFIIS010000018.1:364-31446 GCA_965662715.1 Candidatus Poseidoniaceae archaeon
TTCCGGAACGTCAGTTCCCCTCAAAAGGTTTCCAGCGATTGATGTGGATGATCACCGCCGTCACCCTAACCCTTGCCGGCGCATATTGGATGAAAGGGGCAACCCCTGAGGGTGGATGGTTCAAC
This sequence comes from Candidatus Poseidoniaceae archaeon, assembly GCA_965662715.1. Lineage (GTDB taxonomy): Archaea > Thermoplasmatota > Poseidoniia > Poseidoniales > Poseidoniaceae > MGIIa-L1. Next base: position 490 of record CBFIIS010000018.1, read on the forward strand.
GATTCATCCCTCATTGACGCCCTTATTGGCTACACTCTTCCAGTGCTTGGTTCGATTTTCCTTGCCTCACATATCCAACGTTATATCGCAGCTCGCTATGGTATGCGGGTTGGACATATTGTCCCAGTTCCTGAGCCGTCCATTGCCTTGTGGAGCCTTGGCGCCCTACCTAAATCGATGTTGATTTGGCCTTTCGGCCTCTTCTTAATTCCGACACTTCCTCGAATGGATGCTCGTTTGTGGCCAGACAGGAAAGCGCTTGGTTGGTCTGCAGTGAGCGTTCCAGCGACGCTCGTCTCTCTTGGTATGCTCTTCTGGGGTGTTGGTTTGTGGCTCACTCCAGATTTTGTACAGATCACAAGCGAGCAAAACCTGGCCTACCCACCTCTTGCAGTCGAACTCATGAGTCAACTGATGCTTGGTGAAGGGTATGAGCAACTGCTGGTTTGGGCACATCCCTTTGTCTATGTTGGGGCCCTTTTGACCTTCTTTGGTTGCCTTTCAATGCTTCCAATCCCGACCTTCCCTGGAGGGCGTCTTATGGTTGCTCGTGCAGGTCACGGTGAAGCTAGGAGCGGTTCGAATCAGATGTTCATTTTCCTTCTTCTCCTTGCCTTTGCATGGATGTTTGATGCCTTTAATGGGTTGAACATATGGCTTCTAGTGCTCTCAATGGTCGTTCCGCTTCTGCTGTTCATGGGCTCAGATCGTCGAACACCAATCGTCCTTGATGAACCGAAAGGATTGGATCTTTCATCGGTGAAGAACATGGGTCTTGTTGCTCTAGCTATTGTGATCCTCGCCCTTCCTCAACAAATTCCTTTTGCTGTGGACGAAGATTGGGATGTAGAGGTATCCTACTCGATCGACGATTTCGGAAAAGCGGTTTTGCACAATGGCACTTGGAGTGCCGAGGTGAGCATCACCGTACAAAACCCATCCTCATTGGAACGCAGTTGGGCTGTTCTTGAAGATCAATACGATACCAACCTCAATGCATGGACTGCCTCGTGGAATTGTGATGGAGAGGATTCAATTTCGATTGCTGAAGGAGGTTGTGGAAGTGTGCTTCCCCCAAACACACAAACGACGGTCGTGTTGAATCTCACCTGGATTGGTGCAGCTGATGCCCCAGTTGCCACAACATTCGGTATGCTCACCTCCTCGTTTTCAAACCTGAATGTTGAAACGATCACCATTCAACCTGACCTTGATGTCTTTGTGGCGTCAATGTGGGCTTTCGTAGAAGAAAATGGTGAACTGAAGCGTTGCTTATCGTTTGGAGGCATCAGTGATTCCTCAATCAATGCATCGCTTCCTCATGCAGTTGACTCCTTCGAAATCGATGCCCGTCTGCATTGGATTGAAGGCCATGATAGTCTCAATGCTTCATTTGATGAACGACCAAATCGTTTGTGCATCCGTGGCCTCGACCCTGTTCTTCTACAAGCGTCTACGCTGGATGAGGTGCTTATCGATGGCGTTCGCTTCCACGCAGGTTCTCCAACCTTGCCAATGACAGCTGTTGTACCAGCAAGCGGGTGGAAGATCACTCCAAGTCCAACCACTGGTTGGGGCTTTGAATTGGGTGCTGGAACCATCATGAGCGCTACTGGAGAAGCCTGTCCTCTCAATGCGACCCTAGCCACTCCTCTTCCACCTGCTTCGGGTGATTGGATTTGGGACCTTGATGTTCGAAAAATTTCCAGCATACCCTCGATTACAAACGGTACTCAAAATTTGACAATTCAAATGCCTGATGACTCAACAGTCGTTGTCTGTTCCGAACCACTTTCCCCGCTTCCACGTCTGAACTTTACAGTTGAAGAAGGGCCTGAAGTCATCCTCATCAGATCAAATGTTGTCCACCGGATGTGGTCAAATGTCTGGATGGCGGCTACCAATGGAACAATGCTGACGCCAGATGGAGGCACCTTTAACCTCTATAATCCAAGCAACTCAACGGTTGCAGTGCAATTGAATTTCGAGGGGAATGGTGCTCAATGGAGTGACATATCTTCAACTTCTCAATTGCAACCCGGGGATAATTTCTTTGAGTTTGAGCCAAGTCAATCCGCACTCTCGACGATGTGGTTCGAACATGTTGAAGGCCAGATTGTGATTCATTTAGGCAGTTATGTATGAGGGGATGAGATGAAGATTGCACTATTGGGAGCAGGTTCACTCGGCTCGCTCCTTGCAGGTTTTCTCTCACAAGATTCACAGATCGAACTGTTGGTTCACTCAAAGGGTGACCATGGAGCAATGATGGTCGCCAAAGGTCTTGAGATTCAAGGAGAAGCATCGATAAAGGTGCATCAAACTGATGCTTTGTTTACGCTCGATGAGGTTGGAATCCCAGAACAACTTGATGGGTCAATGGACGCCGTAATCCTTACCGGGAAAGCACACTCAACTCCTGTGTTGGCAAAGCTTGCGCATCGATTGCTCTCACCCAATGGCATTGCCATGAGCCTCTCAAATGGACTTGGTCATGCTGAGGTGCTCATTGCTGCTTTGGGCCCTCACAGGGTTGTTTGTGGCACAACCACTTACGCGGCTTGGCGCCCCAACCCCGGCGTTGTCCATTTCGCTGGCCATGGTACAATCGTCTTAGGTCACCTCCAAGGAGGTCCTTCAGCGCTTGATGTCCAACCTCTGATGGACGCTTTGATGCGCAGTACATTGTCCATCTCATGGTCGGAACATGGTCCTTCGATTGTGTGGATGAAGGTGCTCCTCAATATTGCAATCAACCCTATAGCGGCACTATCGGGTGTCAAAAACGGCGAATTGCTCAAACCTACCCTCTTCAATGCAGCATTGGAAACCATGCTTGAGGGGGCGACAGTTGCACGTCAAGAGGGGGTAGATGTCCCCGATGATTTAGAACTCGAACAGCAGTTACAAGCGGTGCTTCATGCCACTTCGGATAACAATTGTAGCATGCTCCAAGATGTTCGTGCTGGCCGAATGACCGAGATTGCCTTCCTCAATCAAGCCGTTGTTGAACGTGGCGAGCGAATTGGTATGCGTGCTCCAATGAACCAAATGCTTAGCGCCATGATTGAAGCGCTCACGCCTCAGTCAAATCAGCATTGAAATGCAATCCTCTGTTTTCTGTGCGAGCGATTGAATCTTCGATGACAAGTTGGCCTGCAAGGGTCATGTTTCGCAGTTCGACAATCTCTCTTGACGGGACAGCTTGTTTCCATATGATGTCGACTTCCTCTGAGAGCAAAGCCAGTCGACGTTTCGCTCGATGAAGACGATCGTACCGCTTCACAATTCCCACTTCTTGAGACATGGTCGCCTTGAGTGCCGCTCGATCATTGATGACAGGTGCATGTTCGACAAGGTTGCCAAGGCCATCAGCGCGCCATTCGGGTAGTTCAATTGACTTCGATGGCGGGTTTTCTGCAATGATGTGGTCGGCTGCTCGTGCGGCATACACCACCGCTTCGAGTAAACTGTTGGATGCTAAACGGTTCGCCCCGTGCATTCCCGTACAGGCAACTTCGCCAATGGCATACAATCCGGGAATCAAATCAGTGGACGATCGGACATGAGGGCGGCCAATGTCGTCGACATCAAGCCCGCCAACCACATAATGTGCCGCAGGTGCAACCGGGAGAGGATCCTTTCCCAATTTCAAGCCATGTCGATTTAAGCGCTCTTGGATGGTTGGGAAGTGGTTCAACAAATGAGTCTGATCGAGGTGCGATGTCACAAGAAAAACGTTTGATGCGCCAGTCTGCTTCAAATTCTGGTCAATGGCACGGGCTACGATGTCCCTAGTGGCCATTGAGCCGAGTGGCGAGTGTTGTTTGGTGAAGGAATATTGCTCTGGTGAAGGTGGTGCAATACCACGGCTCGTAGCGTCCTCTACCGCAGCTTGCCATTTTGTGAGGCCGGCTTGATCTAAAATGACGCCACCTTCGCCACGTACTGCTTCCGTAATGAGAAATGGCCGATCATTTTTCCGAGCCAATGCGGTTGGATGAAATTGGATGAACGCCATGTCTTTGACAGCAGCACCTGCTCGGTAGGCCATTGCTAATCCATCGCCAGTTGCAACAGATGGATTTGTGGTTGTGGCCCAGAGTTGTCCAACCCCTCCAGTTGCCAACAAAATGATATCAGCGGCAAATGTAAGTACTTCTTGACTTAATTGATTGAGGCACCAAACACCAGAGATTCCTTGCTCGGGGTGTCCATGCTTTGTCTGGATTAAATCAATGGCTAAGGTGTTGGGTTTAATCGTGATATGTTCGTGGTTAGCAGCACTTTCCGAGAGCGCACGTTCAATTTCCTTTCCAGTTGCGTCTTTTGCATGGAGGATCCTCCGGGTAGAGTGACCTCCTTCTTTCACAAGATTGAATGAACCATCCTCATCGGTTTCAAATTGGACACCGATGCTGAGCAAATCTTGGATGCGCTCCCCAGCTTCGCCAATGATGCTCTTCACCACTTCGACGTCACACAGCCCATCACCACTTTGCAATGTGTCTTTGATGTGCGACTCTATCCCAACGCCATCGGTTTTGTCGAGGATTGCTGCAATGCCCCCCTGGGCCCAATTTGTCGAGGAATCTGTTGGTCTCTGTTTGGTGATCACTGTGACTGTGTGCCCTGCATCTCCTAAGCGGAGCGCGGCAAACAAGCCAGCAATCCCACTTCCGATAATTGCAACGTGTGCCAAAATGCTTCACTCCGGTAGTGGGTGCTGAATCGCCGGTGCATTTCACCCCATCGCTAAGCGATATCACTATGGCCGTCACCCTAGTACGCAATCCATGGGGAGGCTGCGTGTCCTATTCGGGCAACTCATTGCACTCAGCATTGTCGTGTTTGTGACGGCAAACGCCCAGTTTGGAGCCATTGCCCCTGAGATGATTGAGGGCGCTGGTAAACAAAAATATGACATGTCGAGGATGAGTGAACCAGATTGCGCACCACTCTTCGATCGATTAGAGGAATTGATTGCAGATGGAAGTGAGACCAACTGCCTCGTTCCGCCTGGTGAATGGTCAGGTTTGGATTTCTTCATGATGGGCCCCTCGCTGTTCATTCTTCTTTCTGGTCGCATCAAAATTGCACGAGTTGGTACCAAGAAAGATCGGTTTTACAAAACGGCCTTCACAGCAGGAGTTGTTCTTTTTTCCATCGCTGTGCTGGATCGGATGGATGTGCTCCCAACCCAAGTGAATTCAAATGGTTTAGCGGCTCTTATCCCAATCGCTGTCGCCCCTTGGGTTGTACAAATTTTGCTTGCATTGGTGGGCAGTTTGCTGATGATGGGTCCAAAATACTGGGAGGCTGAAGCCATTACTCAAGCAGGAGATTCCATCGGAAAGAGAAGAGAAGCAGCGCACCAATTCAGGCAAAAGTTCGGTTCGGTTTCAACCCCGCTTCATGCTCGGCCAGGCTCCAATCAACGCATCAACCGCTCCAAGCTTCTCCAACGCGACTCCCGTCTTCACATGAACAAGGGTGCACGAAAAGGCATCAAAGTCTATGCAACATGCCCATTTTGTTCTGGCGGAGGTTGCGAAAAATGCGACTTCAAAGGAACCCTTTGAAGAATGTGATTTTATCTCAAAAATCAGAGGTTCTGGCTTTTTGAAACTCCTCGATAAAACCGGGGCACTGGGGGCACATCTCTCGCATTCTTTAAGACCCCTCGCGAACGGGTGTCGCGGATAAGGTCGGGGATTTAATTCCCGATTACGAGGGAATGGGATGTATCTCAAAGCGTTAGAAGTTTCGAATTTCAAATCATTCAAGGGTGAACTCACCATTCCTATGGATCGTGGATTTACTGCCATCACAGGGCCCAATGGCTCTGGGAAATCAAATTGCGGTGATGCAATTCAGTTCGTTCTCGGTCCGCGTTCAAACAAGGTGATACGCGCCCAAAATGCGAAAGATCTCATTTTCAATGGCGGTAAAAACAACAAGCCAGCGCGTGGTTGCGAAGTCACCCTTGTCTTCGCAAATCCGTTGCTTGCAAGCGGTAGGCGTCGCCTCCCCATCGACCAAGAAGAAGTCCGGATGACTCGTTCAGTTCGACTCACAAAGAGCAACAATATTGTTACCGATTACCTTCTTGATGGTGAAGACAGCAGTCAGAAGACATTCCACCGCCTCCTCAGTGCAGCCAATGCTCGACCTGATGGCTACAATATTGTCCTGCAGGGTGATGTGACCCGGTTGGCCAAAATGACTGCCAAAGAGCGACGCAAAGTGCTTGATGGAGTCGCAGGCGTGACTTCCTATGACGATGAGATTCGAAAAGCCGAGAAGCAACGAGGCATGGTTGAGGGCTATATTGAACGCATAGGCTTACTTGAAGATGAACAAAAATCTCGACTGAAGGACTTGACCAAGGAAAAGAACCTGGCTCTCAAAGTCACAGGCTTGGTTGAGGAGTTGAAAGTCGCACGTCGTCTTTCAGCACAAGCAAAATACGCCAGTCAACAGGCAGAACGCCAGTACCAAATCAGCGAACGGGTGCGCATAGATGGTGAAGCAGAGACCCTCATTGAAGAAGTCAAACAGGGCGACAAAATCCTTCTAACACTCGATGATAAAATCGGTACGCTGCAGAAGCAAATCGAGGATTTGTTAGGTGGAGATAACAATGGTTTGATGAGCGCCATCAATGAACTTCAAATTCGAATCGCCACGAATCAAGATCGCATCGATGAAGCAGATGAAAAAGAGGTTGAAGATGCAGAAGAATTGGAACTACTTGATGAGGCGCTCACCTCCTCCGAAGGCGACTTGGATGAATTCGAAAAAGGCCTAAAGGATGCAAAGGAAGACCTCGCTACGGCCCTTGAAAACCTCAAGGAAGCAAAGAGTCAGGAGGAAGAGGTTCGCAAAGCATTGGAATCTTCCGGAACGGCAAGCGCAGAACTCACACGTGCGCTCGCTTTGGCCACTGATGCAGCAGACCGGGCTCAAGAAGGCCTTGTTGCTGCACAAGCAGAAGTCAATCGAATTGCAACCCAAGCCGAGATGCTTGAAGAACAATTGAGTGAAGCCCAGGAGGCTGCAGAATCAGCTCGCCTCGCTCTTGGCGAATCTGAACATGAGGGGCAAGAACTCAATGCAAATGCTCCAGAACAAGATCGAACAAAACTTGCTGAACAACTCCATACTGCACAGCGGTCGGAATCTCGATTGCTCGAAGAATCACAAGCAGTAGAAACCAAATTACGTGAAACTGAGCGCAAATTATCAGCAGCAAAGGCAGAGATGGAAAACCGTGCAGGCGCCAAAGGCATGGCTGGTGGCGCAGCAGCAGTTCTCGCTGCAAGGGACCGTGGCGAACTTCGAGGCATCATTGGTACCGTTGCAGAATTGTGCCAACCACGTGATTCGTCCCATACCGATGCACTCGCTACGGCGATTGGTGGAGGAATGACGTCGGTTGTTGTCGATAACGATGAGGTTGCTGCAAAAGCGATTCAATGGTTATCTCAAAACAAAGCTGGTCGGGCAACTTTCCTACCACTCAACAAACTCAACAACACTCGTCCCGCAGGCCGTGCCACAATCATTTCTCGAAAGCCAGGTGTGATTGGCTTCGCCAATGAATTACTGGATTATGATCCAAGAATCGATATCGCCGTACGTTTTGTTCTCAGGAATACACTGATTGTCGACAGTCTTGCTACAGCCCGTGCCAATATGGGCGGCGTACGCCTTGTGACCTTGCGTGGCGACGTCACCGAAGCAGGAGGTGCCATGGTCGGTGGTGCAAAGCGGAAGATGACCACTTCTTTTGGAGGCAACATCCAAGGGGCGAACGAAGTTCAAACATTAGCGAGCGATGTCGAGCGTTACCGCATGATGGCTGAGACGGTCAATGGTGCATTGGCTGAGGCCCGGAATCAACAAGCAGCAATCCGTGCATCGATCAACGAACTTTCAAACAACGACCACTCAGAGAAGGTGTCTGAATGGAAGGCGACCCACAAGCAGGCCAAATCCAACCACACGGCTGCAGTCGGAGCGGTAGGTGCTGCTGAGAAGCGATTAGCAGATTTGGAAACTGAAGGGGCCAACCACTTACGGCGTCTTGATGCTGCACAGGCAGCACTCGCAGATGCGAATCAAGCAAGAAAAGAAGCTCAAACTGCGCTCGAAGATGCAAGCCCGGTCCACCTAAAGGAACGACTCCACGCAACCGAGGTAAAGCGAGTTGAGGCTGAAGGTTTGAAAGGCCGTGCTGAGGCCTCACTTGCCAGTGACGACGGGCATCGCACTCTTCTCGAATCAAGAATTCAAGAATACAAAACCCGTATCCAAGCGATCAAGCAGGCCGCAATTACTCGCAGCGAGAAATTAGACGAAATGCAGGCACAAGTTGCCTCGGACAAGATCACACTTGCAGAAAAAGAGGCTGAACGCCGTGAGTTCTTGGAAGAAAACCAAGGCCTGGAAGATGAACGAGTGCAACTTATTGAAGAGCGAAGTGCATTGAAGGCTGAGCTGCAACAAAAAGTCCAAGAATCACAATCCAGAAAGGCGATGAGCATCGAAATAGGGCGTGCACTTGCCCAGAAAGAAATCACGATTGCTCAAACCCTTCAAGACATGACAGATCAAGGTTACTCGCCTGCAGAAGAAGGGGCTACCTTGCCGAGCGTCGGGGATGCAGAGCGAAAGGAAAGAGGGTTGCAACGAAGGTTGGACGATCATGGTCCTGTGAACATGTTGGCTATCGAGCAGTTCGAAGCATGTGAAGCTCGCCTCGATGCGATGAAGGATGATTTCAAGACATTACAACATCGCAGAAAACATCTGCTGGATGTGACTGAGAAACTCGAATCTCAGAGAAAGGAGCGTCTGCTTAACGTTCTTGAGAAGGTCAATGAGAACTTCAAGGTCGCTTACGAGTCCCTTAGTGACGGTGGCCGTGGTGAATTGTTCCTTGAAAATAAGGATGAACCATTCAAGGGCGGTCTCGAACTATGGGCTCAACCTCGTGGTAAATCTGCCAAGGTGACTCGTCACCAACTTTCAGGTGGTGAGCAATCCATGGCTGCACTTGCATTGATTTTTGCAATCCAGGATTACGATCCGAGTCCGTTCTATTACTTTGATGAAGTCGATCAGAACCTCGATGGATACAATGCCGAACGAATTGCAATGATGTGCAGAGAACGCAGTAAGCGGGCACAATTTATCATGGTCACATTGAGAAAGGTATCCCTACGACTCGCAGATCATCACATCGGTATTACTCACGGCGGTGATGGATGCAGCCGTCGTATTGTTGATTTCGACAGAGAACGTGCGATTGCCCTTGGAGAACGTGCTCTGGCAGAGGCGGAAAAAGACAACCAAAAGAACCACTCTCGTATCGAAGAAGCCCGTGCGGCAGAACACGAAATGCCAGAAGTGCCTGAACCATTATCGGCGCCAGCCAGCCTTGGTGGTCTTTTACCTCACATGGATGCGTCCACAGAGTCTGAACCATCGTTAACTGCACTTTCAGAACGAACAGCAGAGATGACTGAAGACATTGAGGCTTACCAAGAGGTTGCCCAAGCTGTGCGTGAGGCAGAAACCGAAGTCGCTATAGAAAAAGACATAGAAGGCGAAGAAGAACTCATCTGAGGTGGGCAAGATGGTCGGTCAACAAGCAGCATTGGACAAATGGTTCCTCCGTCAGGACGTGATGGATCAACTCCTCGCATCAGGTGAGGCATCGATTGATGCGACCCAGTTCGCAGACCGTATTCTTGCCATTGCAGAAACAGAAGAAGCAGAACACCAAACGTTGGTCGATCCATTTGATCGGTCGGTCGCGCTGGTTCTTTCTTTAGTTCGTGAGGAAGAATTGGACCCGTGGAACGTTGATCTGTCAAGTTTCCTCAAGGTGTTTACACTTCGTGTCAAAAACGAAGCCTCAGCACTTGATTTGCCCGCATGCGGCCGTTTGATTCGCTTGTCTTGGGAAGTGCTTCATCAACAAGCAATTGTTTTGTTTGATCGTGTCCAAGCCACCGAAGAGGAAGAAGAATGGGATGAAGGGTTTGACTTTGGTTGGGAAGCAGATTATGACGATGAAGCCTTCCATTTCACGAATTCAATCCTCCAAGGCGAGGCCGATCATGTGCTCCCTGGTCTTTTCGATGAACGTGTTCGCCGGGATGAAGGACGACCTGTGACGCTTGGTGAGTTACTCTCTGCGTTCAAAGATGCAGCCGATGATGCCGAAGCTCTCCGTTTGCGTGAAGAGAACCGAATTGCACACGAATTAGAATTGCAAGAATATCTTTCCGATGTTGGTGGTCGAATGCACAACGAAGACCTCGAAGGGGATATTCAACGCTGCTGGACCGCCATGCGGCAAACCTGCATAGCGAAGGCGAGCAATAAGGTCCCAGTTGCTGAGGTCATGATTGAATTGGCAAAAGTGCTCGAGGATTCCTTCGGTGCTCTTCCCGAAGGATATGATGATGAGGCCAAGGTTGCATCGTTTATTGCTGGACTGTTCCTCACGCATAGGGGATTTGCCTCCATCACGCAGGATGAAGTTCCTAATGGCGTCATTTGTCTCGAAGATGCTTGGCCTGAAGTTGCCTCATTTGAGGAAGTAAAAGCCCTTGTCGAAGATCAACAGGATGCTGAATCGAAGAGGATTCAATCTCAAGATTTAGGTTCTGTTCAGCATGCACAACTACGAGCGGAAAAGGTGCAGAAAGCAGAACAACTCGCTCAAAGAAAAGCAAAGAAGGCAGCAGAGGCGATGGCCAAGGTCCAAGAGCAGATGATGGATGCTGAGGAGGCTTCAAAGACTGTTGAACCTGAAGTCAATGATGATGCAGCAAACTCAGAGGAACCTTTCGAGTCCCATGAGTGGTTAGTGGAGTGAGGATAAATGTCAGAAGTACCCGTTGATACACTTTTGGAAGCCACCCTATTCGGCGCAGGTCGTTCCATGACCGTAGCTGAATTGTCCACTGCCTTAGGCTATGATGAGGATGAAATGCTCGACTCTCTTTACTCACTTCGTTCCACATTGAAGCGACGTCGAGGCGGTGCGCTTCAAGTGGCTGAAGTCGGTGACCGCTGGGCTATTGAGGTGAAACCTGACATCGCAGGCCACCTACCCAAAGAGACGAAAACAGAAATCCCTCAGAAATTGCTCAAGGCTGCAGCTTTGATTGCCTATCACCAACCAATGGCTCAATCACGTTTGGTTGAGCTTTTGGGACAAAAAGCGTATGATTATGTTCGTGAGTTGGCTCAATTAGGAATGATCGATCGAAGAAAGGATGGAAACACACGTCGCTTGATCACCACTCGTCGGTTCTCTGAAGCATTCGGATGCCCCTATACTGACAGAAAAAAGGTCAAACAATGGTTCAGGGAACAAGTCAAGAGCACCGGGATGCTTGACGGTATGGCCGACGCGTCCGTGCTCAAAGAAGAAACAGAAGCAGATGGTATGATTCAATCGACACTGCCCATTTCTGAAGAAGAGTGAGCCTCACTCGCTACGAAGCGCCTTCAGAAGTTCTTCAACAACAGTTTGTGTTTTCGGGCCATCGACCGCTTGGAGTCGCTTTGCAATGGTTTCTATTTCATCACCAACCGCACCAGCGCTCACAGCCATATTCCTTGAATGTAATTTCATGTGTCCTGCTTGAATGCCGCGTGTGGCAAGGGCACGCAAGGCTCCTAGGTTTTGAGCAAGCCCAGAGGCTGCGATGACGCCTGCCAGTTCCTGTGCAGAATCAACGCCAAGGATCGCTAAATTCGCTTGCGCAGCAGGGTGGACTTTTGAGGCCCCTCCGACGGTTCCAACCGCCATGGGAGTCTCAATACGGCCGACTAGATTGCCTTCTTCATCTTCGTACCAATGGGTCATAGATCCATAATGCTCCTTTCCGTAAGCAGCATAGGCGTGACATCCTGCTTCTATGGCTCTCCAGTCTTGTCCACAAGCAAGCCCAACACTGCTGATGGCATTCATGACTCCTTTGTTGTGTGTCGCCGCTCTAAACGGGTCGGCAACCGCAAAGTGGTGGGCTTCGAGTATTCCTTTGATCACTTCAAGACCATTGGCCTTGGTCCCATCATCAGAAATTTCCTCTGGTGTGAATGTAGCTTCGACCCGTGCTAATCGGTGCACTGCGAGATTTGAGAGGATTTTCAGGTGAACCCTTCCACCGGTCAGTTCTTCGACTCGTGGGGCGATCAGTTCAGCCATTGTATTCACTGCATTTGCTCCCATAGCGTCCCTGCAATCGACGACGATGTGCAAGATGACCATTGATCCACTGAGGCTCTGAATGGTTCGAGTTTCTATGCGCTTACAGCCGCCTCCAAGGCGTATCATTGTCGAAGGCAGGCTATTACAAAGTGCCATTAATTCTTCACTTGCTTCATGCAATACCTGTTCAGCATGCTTTGTATCGCTGCAATCCATGATTTGGAGTTGTGCAATCATCATGGGGGCATCATTGTTGGTTCTGAAGCCGCCGTTGACAAGGCAGCGTTTTGCCATGTTGGACGCAGCCGCTACAACGCTTGATTCCTCAAGGCAAAATGGGATGAGGTAGTGCTTTTGATCGATCACAAAGTTCGTTGCAATGCCGACCGGTAATGACATGGTGCCGATGACGTTCTCAATCATGCGGTCCGCTGCGGCTTCGTTTAATTCGCCACATGCTCGCAGTGCTTCTATTTGGGCCGGTGTCAGATCTGCCATTTCAGCGACCATATTCCTGCGTTCAGCAACAGAATGCCGGAAAAAACCTCCTAATCGACTGTTTTCAACTGGCATGTGGCTCGCCTTGTTCCTTGCACAGTGGTTGGGCCCATCAAGCAATCGCATGTTCCAAGGGCATCGACCTCGACGCTTCGTTGGCTTGAGATTTTTCCTCCCGGTGAAAAATTAACGGGTTTAACGCATTTCCTAACGCGTTATATTTGCGTTAATTGGGCGTTAAACACAAAGTGTGCAGCGCTGCGGCATGGTAAGTAACGCCTTCTAACAGGTGGCTACATGCCTAAGAATTCCTCAAAGATGAAATACCCCTCTGCAGTTGCTCGGTGCATGGAAGTCCAAGGCAAAGAGATTGAGTTACCAGCTCTTGCGTCAAACCCTTTTTCGACCCTTCCGCTCGAATCAAGCCAAAATCATCTCTTGGTTGGGCGAGTTCATGTGAGGGATGCAATGGCCCAGTACATTCAATTCAAATCTCCACGAAGAATCCTGCTTTCTGGCGAAATGGGATCTGGGCGCTCCTCCTTGCTGCGTTGTTTGTCAAATCATGCTCCTAAATCGGTACACATCGATCATATCTCTCAAAAGGATTCGGCTCTTTGCCTCATGAGGGAGATCTATGCTCAACTCACGGGTACAGAAGCCCCATTTGGATGGTCACAAGTTGCAGAAAAGTTGGTTGAAGCCTCGAATGTTCACCTGCAATCCTTGCCATTGATCGTCATCGATGCACAACACGTTGAGATGACGTTGCTTTCTGATGCGCTTCGGGCAGCCAGTGCAACGCTTAATCGCGTTCGGTGTGTGCTTGTTGTGGTGATTGAAACCATGCAAAAAGCACAGTTCCCTGAACAATTGCTTCACATCTTTGACAGTGATTTTTACCTCGAACCCCTTACTATTAACGAAGTTCAAGCACTTGTTGAACGCCGTGTTAAATCGGTATCGAATGAGCAGTTCACTTTATCTTTTGAGGATGCAAGACACCTTCGTGAAAAATCAGGAGGCAACCCAGCATCGCTTATTCGACTTATGCGGAATGCCGTTGACGCATCGAGGGACCCGAACTCACTTGCAGCAAATAATCAAATTTTGAGCATGCCAGAGCCGACCCCTCAAGTTGACACAGTGGCGATCAAAGCCGTTGATGTCGAACCTTTCCGAGAACCAGCTAAAGAAGAGGAAGTTCAAGCAAAGCCAGCAATGGATGCTATGTTCAACATCTTTGAATCACCTTCAGAGGAGGCATCTGAAGCACCACTTGATCAAACTTACATCGATGCCTCGACCCCTTGGACTGAGCGAGAAGCCCTGCGGAATGAAGAGGATCATGTAAAAATCATCGACAATGTCCTTGGATTTGATCTAAATTTAGAACAATTGGATGAAGAAAAGTCTGCTGATGCAGACCTTCCTGAATTGCCTTACAAAGCGCTTCCACAAACTCCAGATTTTGTTGCTGCTGCTGAAGACCGCCAACCAACCGTCGTCAATGGTGCCTTTTCGGGCCTTGTAGGCCGTCTAAGAGACGGGAAAGGCGCACCAGAACCAGAAGAACAAACCGGTGCCGAACTCTGGCTCTCAGAGGGGACTGATTCGCTCCCTTCTCTTCCCCCGGCCCCACTGGATGAAGGCATTGAGGACTCTGCAACATTGATTCATGATGAGGTTGGGTTGTTTGAACCTGAATTTGTACCAGAACCCGAGGAGGATGCGCATTTGCTTCCTGAATCGACCACAGCTTTGGACAATCCTCCAATCGTGGCTCCTGATCGAGCAAACCAGGATGTTGATGCCCTTACAACTGCTTTACAGACTCTTTTGATGGCCATGACAAGCGATTCTGGTTCTTCACAAGTTGATGGTTCTCAACGAGCGTTCATCCATGCTTTAGCAGGCCTACAGCATAGGCCAAGCACAGATCTTGAAGAATACCTCCTCGACGTCACCCTCCTCTCTAATCTGAATGCAAATGAAATGGCCGTTCTTGCTGTGGCTCAGCAACGGAAGTTTTCCCCATCCGACAAAGAATTACTCGCTGATCTCAGGGTCAAGCGTTCCCGACTCTCACAAATCTGCAGTCGCCTGCTCAAAGGTGGTGTGCTCAATGCGAGAACTTCTGGTAGGCAGCGATTCTACACCATGACGCCCACTGCAAGAGCCCAACTTGAAGCCTGGGGCGTCAAAGGGGGTGAAGCATGATGTGGACCATCACATGGTCCTGGCAAGCCCCTGGGCGTATTGCTGCTATGACATCGGCAGAGGGAGGCATGGTCATCAGCAGTGGGCTTGATCTGTTCATGCTCGAACACGACGGTTCAGTGCGATGGCGTATTGAACTTCCATTCAAAGCTCACGCACTCAGCGTCAATAACGGCATTGTGGCTGTTCTTGCGGCTCATGGATTCTATGTGCTCTCCACCAGCGATGGTTCGATGCTCAGCGAAGGCAGGTCAACGCCGGGTGGCTTTACGGATGTTTCAGCTCGCCCTGGCGGCGGTTGGATTCTCTCTGGTAGGCAAGGCCACCTGCATCTCTTTTCTCATGAAGGGCGAGGTATACGACGCTTGGAGAGTGGAAAGGTGCGCCGTTTGCTTGGTTGGCTTGACCGTGAACACATGATGTGGCAGGCTGATGATGGCCGACTTTGGTGCGCTCGTTTAGCCCAAAGCGACATGAAGCGTTGCCTCGAAGATCGAGTTTGGAGTTGGGTGACCCCCCTATTGAACGGTCGAATTTTGATGCAATCCAGCGATGGTGGGATTTGGGAAGGCGTCCCCCATCCCTTTGGATGGGATGCGCTGGAGCGTGTGGAATACGATTCACTTGAACCCATGGAAGGCGTCAGAAGTGCTGACGGTTGGTGGGTTCTTGGGATCGAGGGTCACCTTCACCATCTGTCAAGCAAGGAAGGCGAATCTGCTGATGTGCTCGGAGAAACAATGAATCTTGGAGATTTGCTCTGTTCGCTTACCCCAGATGCAATGGCAACAGCAACGCGCAATGGTCTTGTTCGAAGATGGACTGCCCCTCACCTTGCTCAAGCAGAACGACAAGGACGATACGAGGCCGCAGCAGAAGCAGCACTTGCCAAGAATTGGGAAGAGCGCCGGTCCTTGTTTGCACGAGCACAAACAGCTGAAGACGAAGGCAGGCTCTCACGAGCAGTGGAATTGTATGGTGCACTTGGGCGAAAGGAAGACGTTCGTAGACTCTTGAAGCGGCAGAAGGAGGGCGGGGAATGACTGAATCAAAAACTGAGGTTTCAATCGAGCGCGTTGAGAAGTACCTCGATATTACCCGGAGGGCACGCGCCAAGGCAACACCGATTCACCCAGAGGGGTCGAACGAAGCATCTCAGCTTGCGACGATGATGAGGATGGCTGATGACTACGCATCTGACGCACAGCATTTTCTGAAGATTGGCGATCATGTTCGCGCTTTTGGCGCAATAAATTATGCACATGCATGGATTGATGCTGGTGTAAAATTAGGGTTGCTTGATGGGCATGGCGATGACGTTCTGTTCACGTTGCCATAATCACAGACTTTGTGTTAATCGCTGAACATTCTGGAGACCATTCTGGATGGTTGTGATCTCTTGCTGGATTTCGCTGGTGTAGTGTTCAATGCAGGTTTGGATGTTTTTCCTCAATTTGTAGATGTGAGAGGGCCTTCCTCGGCCATTTGCACCTGTGCTCTGAATTTCAACCAACGAGCGCTCGTTAAGTGTTTTAATTGCAGTACTGATCTCTGGTTGTCGTAGTCCACACCGTGTTTGTAAGGTCTTACTTGTCGTAGCACCATGTGTATGAAGGCAAAGCATGACCTTCACTATATTGGTTGGAATGCCAAGTTCAATCAGGGCATCAGCAAGGTCCCTTGCTTGTTTGTGGTTCGTTCCAAAATGGGCTTTGCTTGAACCATCGGCAATCGTCTCAGTCCCAGACATGGTCAGTAGACGAATTTAATCCTATATGAACTTCTTACCGTCATGATACCAATTGCTCGCTTACCAGGGCGAAATTGAAACCAGTGAGATCGTGATTTCCTCATCTCTTGCGTCCGATACTATTGATTCTATAGACCTTCGAGTAAATTTAGTGTTTTCTTTTTGCTTATTTCAAGAACAGGTATTCCTCGCTCGAATAATCTACGCTTAAGTTGACCATCCACGGTTAACACGACCATCGAGTATGAATCAGCAAGGTCGACGAGTTGATCATCGGTATGTTCACCTGCTTCGATTGGTGGTTCAATCGGGGATGATTTTGCTATTAACATTTGCAAAAGTAGACTTTTGGAGCGTGGTCGCTCGTTTTGTAAACGCTCGAGTTCTTCAAAAACCTTGGGGAGGAGCAACACTTCTGGCCGGCCCAATAAACGTGAAATTTCGCTGTCAAAATTCATGCCTGAATCGATGACTGCTACCCAACCACAAGCATCAATGAGGACTTTTTGCATGATTGTTTCCTCCTCTCATTGACGAGGCATGACAGACGTCACTCAATCGTTCCATAGCCAATTAATCGCCATCGGGTACCAACTCGCCTTGAAAGCGAGACTCGTTGTCCGGGGTCTGCGCAAATTGGCAGGCGTAATTCAAGGGTTGCCCGACTCTTTTCTGCGTTCCGTGTGACGCCGACCGAGGTTGCTGTTGCGACGTTGATCATCAACATCTCATTGTTTCGTAGAGGGTGTATTTTTTCGGGAGCTTCTCCTTCACCGGCCACCATGGTTTCCATGAGTTTGACTGCGATGTTCATCGTTGTGCGAATTTCGGGTAAATCTCCTTTGCGGGCAACGACTTGACCTGAAAGATTGTCAGATGTGGTAATCGATGGGTCCAGCATGGTTGCCATGCCACATAGGCCACCTGCATGCATTGTGTCCAAATTGAGACCACCTCCTTGCATGCTGCTCACAGTTGCTTCGATCGGTTCCCAGCGAGCCTTGTTTCCTTGCTCGATTTTGCGACCTGGCCCGATGATAATTTCATCACCGAGGTCGAAGGTCCCCTCGACAATGCTTCCGCCAATCACGCCACCCCGAAGTTTCGTAGGGCGGGTCCCTGGGCGGTTGATGTCAAAGGAGCGTGCAACATGCATGATTGAACGCTTGTCGCTGGATCTGTCTGGGGTGGGAATGGTCTTCTCTATGGCATCAATGAGGATGTCAAGGTTGACGTCATGATGAGCGGAGACAGGAATGATTGGTGCATCCTCAGCAATCGTTCCTTTGAGGAAGGAAGTAATCTCTGCATGAGATTCAAGGGCCCGCTCTCGAGTCACAAGATCAATCTTGTTTTGAACGATGACGATATTTTCGATGCCAGCAATTTCGAGCGCCATCAAGTGTTCTCGAGTTTGCGGTTGTGGGCATGTTTCATTGGCAGCCACCATCAACATGGCACCATCCATGATGGATGCTCCAGTGATCATAATCGCCATCAATGTCTCGTGACCAGGCGCATCAACGAAGGAGACGACACGCTGCAACTCATCAGGAACATCCTCAGTCTCATCAGGGCGGCGGCCTGTTGGATAGTATTGACCTTCTTTGGTTTTGTAAAACGCTGTATCAGCGTAGCCGAGTTTAATCGAAATACCTCGCTTACGTTCTTCAGAGTGAGTGTCCGTCCAAATCCCAGAAAGTGCCTGAGTCAGGGTTGTCTTTCCATGGTCAACGTGGCCGACAAGACCGATGTTCACTTGTGGTTGTGCTGGAAGCGCTCGTGCCATGCTTCCCTCACTCCATTATCTCGAAAGCCCTCTCGGGTTTCACTCCGACGCTTCTTCGCTACCTGCGGCGAGGATGTCAGCAAGGGACTTGTTGCCCGAGTCGATGACTTTGAGATTGATTTGACGGGTGTCTTGGTTGATGGTGTTACCACGGAAGTTTCGTCGCTTGCGCAGTCCATCTGGCTTGTAGCGGAATCGCTTTTTCTCGCCACCTTTGGTCTTGAAGACGAGGTTGTGACCTTTGAATCCAGTAGACTGGGTGACAAGAACTGCTTGTCGAGAGCCACCTTCAAGGTCACGTCGGAGTGGGGTTCCTGTCTTGTCGGAGCCACCAGTGATTTGCAATTTGTAGCCCGAGAGGGTTTGTTCTCCTTCGCCAACGAAGATTCCATCGACTGTGTCGCCGATTTTCTTGCCCAAAAGTTGAGCGTGGTTGTTTCCACTGATTTTGAGTGAATAGGACTTGCCACCGCTGGCAGGGTCCGTATCATTGACGACGGCGACGAATTCTCCTTGTTGTCCAACAGCCATATTTACACCTCTAGAACGACCTTCCGAACATCGACCCGTATTTAGCCCCACCGTATGGAGGCAATCGGGTTTTTTGTCACCGAATTCTCTTTTTCAAGAGCATTTCAAGCCGACTTCCGATATCTTTTGGTAAGAAATGGGGCATGCTTAGATGTGTAGTTCTGCCTCGCCCTCCCCCGATTGTAGCCACTCGAGAGACGGTTAACTGACGGGTTTCAAATTCCTTAAGGTACTTCCAAACTGTGGTGTGACTCTTCATTTTCACCTCGTACTCTTCACAGACGACCGCATACAATTGTTCAACGTCGCCAGTGGTCATTGTTTCTTGATTTGACAATCGTCTGCACATGGCCAGAAGCACCAGCATGGCATGGGTCGCCAAATCGTCGATCACTTCCAGATTGCTACCCACAGTTGTAAGGAGCGTGCTTGAAGGTTCATGGATATCGTCGATGATGATATGTGATTCATTATGTCCGTCTTGACGGAATTCACACCGCTCGACCGCAGCGTTGAGCAATTCAATCACCTTTCTTGCATCCCCTGTGTGCGCCGCTTTTTCGGCGATCAATCGAATAATTTCGGGCGACCAGGTGCCCAAAACGAGACCAAGTTTTGCTCGCTGTAGGGCAATCGCTTCAAGTCCATCCACCGTATATGGGCTGATTCGGAGGTGGTTTGATGCTCCCATACGAGAGATGACAGCTGTTTCGAGCACATCGAGCACTTGCTCTTGGCTGATCAAGATCAGCGACATGGTGCCTTTTCCTTCTTGATCTTCATCGATTCGAAGCAATTGATAGAGCAGGTCGTCGCCACTTCTACGAAGCATGTGGTCAACTTCATCCAACACGACGATCAAATGGGACGATTCCCTTCGAAGCAATCGTCGTAAACTCAACAGCAACTCACCCATTGAGAGGCCCCGGTCTGGGTGGCCCGGGTCCAGCAAATGGAGGATCCGTTGAACAACCCTCATGCTGGTTGAAGCATTTCTACAATTCACTTTCACAGACCGGATGTTGCGCTTTCCAGCAAGATGGCGT
This sequence comes from Candidatus Poseidoniaceae archaeon, assembly GCA_965662715.1. GTDB lineage: Archaea > Thermoplasmatota > Poseidoniia > Poseidoniales > Poseidoniaceae > MGIIa-L1. Next base: position 20,562 of record CBFIIS010000018.1, read on the forward strand.
TGAATGTCCCTGCAAAACGTATCAGCAAGAACAGTTTTCCCACTGCCAACAGGGCCGGTAATGACGACACGTCCAGTTCCTTCAGGATAAGCCAGCGTCGAAAACTTCGATGCCAGTTCCCGTTGAACCTCGTCCCGCCCAACAAGTTCGGGCGGCATCCAATCGAAATCCATGACTTCTGGGTCGGCAAGCACTGAGCCAGCCCCAATCCGGTCAAGGTAGCTCGTCATAACAAAAGAAGGCTCACGCCAACCGTTCTTGAACATACGGTTGAGAACCAGCATCAAGATGTCCGTTTTGAAACATCATTGATGCTTGTTCAGGGTATCTCGTCGAATTGATAGCCAGTTTCCCACTTCTTTTCTCCAAGGGCAACTTCGAGTTCGAAAGGCGTGATCAGTGGCTTTCTGTATCGGACGGCATCATCGATGGCAATTCGAGGGCAAGCCGTGTTCACAAAGGCGTCCACAGGATAGAAATCAATCAAGTCTGGTCCAATATGTTCCAAAGCGAGCAGGTAGCCCTTTTTGCCGTGTTTTTCGAGCATGCGCTTCATTCTCAATGCCAAAGTTCGGCGCATCTGACCTGGTTTTTCTCCAATCAAGATACCAAAGCGTTGAGCATCGCCACTGGCCATAATCAGGCCAGAGCGTTGACGAAGGATGCGCTCGATTCGCTCGAGTGACATTTCTTCAGCATCGCCCGTGTAAGGGTCGAGCATGGCCAAGGGCTTGCCAGTGTGAAGAACAAGCCCAATCGGGTGGAAATCACCTGAACCGAGGAACAGGTAATGGCCAATCGAGTCATCATCGCCAGAATAGTTGCATCCTAGGACTTGACCTGGGAATGAAAGTCTCGCACCACCAATGGGAATCGTCACATCATAACCGGCTTTTTCCAAGCGATCGTGGAAATCTGGGAGCAGATGCAAGTGCTGAATCGAGCCAACCAGGCCGAGTTTAGTGCCTGTGAGTGGAGCCATGCGGCCGACGGCGTCTAAGAAACGCTCTTTTGCTTCTTCTTCGGACATGTGTTCTGGTGTGGCTTGATCAGCAAGGCGCTTCTCTGCAATCGCTTTGTGAGCATCGAGGAACGGAATCACAGGTGTCAACTCAGGGTCGCCATCATAGGTCACATCGATGAATTGGGTCGGCATTCCCGAATCAATGTTCATTTGAGAGTGGCCCATGTGGGCGACCAATTCCACACCCATGAGTTTCATTTTGTCATGCACAAGGTCACATGCACCATAGCAAGGGTCTGCGGCAAGGACAACTTTAGCGCTGGTTTCGGTTTCGATGGTGTCCATCATTTCCAAAGCCTGCATCTTCAAACCTTCAGGGATTTGAAGCGCAATCAAGCGATTATCATTGGCTTGAATCCGTTCCATTAATTGGTCAAGTTCAAAGTCGTGGCGGTCCAAGTCCATGGTCGTCCCCATGCGAGGGGCTCGCCGCTCCCTCATCAATGCACCCTATGCTCCAGTGGGTTCATCATCTAACAAAACGACGTCCGCACCATCCATTTCAAGTCGGACAAGGGAATCGATTTTGATCTCAGGGTAATCGCGTTGAAGTTGTTTCAGACCCGGCCCCTTCTCTACCACAACGAGAATGTGAGCAACTGTTGCGCCGGTTGCCCGCACGCCTTCGATGACCGCTCGGAGTGTACCTCCAGTAGAAAGCACATCATCCACAATAGCCAACCGTTCTCCTGGGGCAATGTCGTTGAGGTACATTGGTTGTTTTGAGTATCCAGTCGCTTGGTCGATGACCACCTCTCCTTCGAGGCCGTAGGATCGCTTACGTCCAATCACCAAAGGAACGCCAGTACGAACACTCAACGGTGCTGTGAGTGGTAATCCCATCGCTTCTATCCCAAGAATGAGGTCGATACCAGTCCAATCAATTGCAGCTTCTGACAAATCTGTCACTGCTTTCAACACCTCAGGATCGAGGCGTGGAACACCGTCGGTTATGGGGTGAATGAAGTATGGGTAGTCGCCTTTCCAAATCACAGGGGCGTTGGCTAAGCTCGATCGAAGTCGCTCCAAAGCATCGCTCATGGCAACGCCTCCAGTGCGAAGGGGTAAGACCTTTGCTCAGAGTTCGGCGAGGAATTCGACGTACTCATCAGGTTCCAAGAGGTTCTCAAGGTCCAATTCATGAGGTTCAATGATGATGATCCATCCGTGATCGTAAGCTGAATCGTTCACCAAGTCGGGGTTGATTTCAACTTCACCGTTCACTTCAGCAATGATGCCAGAATACATCGATGGAAAAGCAACCTTTTCATCAGCAGTCCAAATCGAGAACATGTCTCTACCTTCATCGATTTCATTTTCGGCTTGGGGCAAGATTACTCGGAGAACTTCGCCGATTTCAACAGCGAGGTATTCACTCACACCGATCATGAGCCGGTCGTCTTTTTCCTGGTACCAAAGGTGGTCACGGGAATATTTTCTGTTATGTGCAACGCTGAATTCTACAACTTCTTCATCCATTAGGGCACTCCCTCAAAAACGCCCCAATCACCATTGTATATCAATTTGAGGCAAAATGGACTACCGTGAAAAACCGTCAAACGGGTTAAGTGAGTCGGCGTTTTCCGCATCACAGGGACGAACATGAACTACGGCGAAACCGAAGAACAGCAAATGATTCGAGAGATGGTCCGAGACTTCGCAGAGAGCGTCCTGTCCCTGACAACTGAACACCGTGACCAACAGCAAATTCCTCCGAGCAAGGAGTGGGAAGAGTTCCTCGAATATGGCCTTCAGGGCGTAACCATTCCAGAAGCCTATGGCGGCTCACCTGTGGATGATGTTTCAGAATCCATCATCGTCGAAGAACTCGCTCGTGTTGATCCTTCCTTTGCTGTCATGTACTGTGTTCACGTTGGCCTCTGTTCGAAAACAATCGCTCTCCATGGAAATGAAGAACAGAAAGCAGAATTTCTCCCCCGGCTCGCAGCAGGTGAAGTAGGCGCGTACTCACTTTCGGAAGCAGGCGCTGGAACTGACGCAGCAGCAATGACCTGCAAAGCCAAACTCTCGGACGATGGGGAACACTACATCCTCAACGGTGAGAAGATGTGGGTGACCAACGGTGCCCAAGCAAAAATTCTCGTCTTGTTTGCCAAAGACGTTGACCATCCTGATTATGCCGTGAAAAAGCATGGAGGTTCGACCGCATTTATTGTTGATTCGAGCTACGAAGGATTCTCTGTTGGCAAGAAAGAAGACAAACTCGGTATCCGCTCTTCAGACACGTGCACCTTGATTTTAAACAACTGCAAAGTCCCGGTGAAGAACGTACTCAAAGGCGTTGGCAATGGTTTCCCAATCGCAATGAACGCTCTGGATAACAGCAGAATTGGCATCGCTGCCCAAGCTCTAGGCATCGCACAGGGTGCCTATGAAGCAGCCCTCAAATACGCCCATGAGCGTGAGGCCTTTGGAAAACCAATTGCACATCATCAAATGATCATGGCTTACCTCGCAGACATGGCAACACGAATCGAAGCATCACGCCTTCTCATTTACCAGGCATCATGGGTCAAGCAACAGCATTACGAACATGGTGGCCCGCGTCACTCAAAGGAAGCGAGCATGGCCAAACTTTTCGCAGGTGACACAGCAATGTGGGTCACCGAACGGGCGATTCAAGTGCTTGGTGGCTATGGATACACGAAGGAGTTCCCAGTCGAACGATTCTTTAGAGACGCAAAAATCACTCAAATTTACGAAGGAACACAAGAAGTTCAGCGCATTGTGATTGCACGTGCGCTCAAGTGATCAAGCTAGGCGTGCATTTGTGCCTTCGAGGTTTGCTTGCTTCAAAGCGCCTGACCATCGGTAAATTTTCGCCTCTGCCTGAACGACCTGGCCGGTCTTCAAACCTTCAATGAATTCAGATTCACTCGTTGGGAAGCGGATGGTGATCACATGTTCACCTCCATCCAGCGTTCCTGTAATGGTTTGGCCACCTTTGTACTCGCCAGTGGCCATCAGAGAACGCTCGATTTTTTCGACCTTAATGGTCGAGGTTTCAATCGCAGAGCGCGCAACAATTTCATTGAACTCTGACAGAAGTCGGGCACCAGATAGAGCTTCAATAATTGCAAGATGGCCCATGTGTTCGGTAGGTTCTGATGCTTGTTGAGGTTCAGGCTGTGCTTCAACTGGAGCGGGTGTTGGCGTTGGATCTTGTGCCTGTGTCGAAACAGCAACAGTCGTAGCGACCGCTGCTACAGCCGCAACGCTTGCTTCTGGTTGGAGGGTTTGGGCTGGAATCGGTTCGGGAATCGGCTCAGGAACCGGTTCAGGAACTGGCTCAGGAACGGATTCAGGAGCCGGTTGTTCTGGGATCAGTGGTGAGGCGTTTTCGAAACCAATTGATTCGAGGAAAGCCCACCATTCGGGAAGAGAGATTGCTCCGTTTCCATCTGTATCGATGTGCTTGACGACAAGTTCGATCACCCATTCTGGAGGTTCTGAATTGGACATGGTTCGAATGAGATTGAGAATCTCATCGTTGCTGATAATACCATCTTTGTTTGCGTCAGCCATTGCCGTCAATTGTGCAGCGTTGTAGTTTGACTCGTTGAGCCACTCACCAAATTTGTTCGCAATGGCAGCAAGCCGAGGGTCTTCTTGCCGTCGTGTTTCGTAATTTTTCCTTGCAGTATCAACTGCTGAGCGCGTGGCGTCAGTCATTTTTTCTGCTGCTTGAGCACTGAGCCGTGATTTGATCCCCATCGCCCACTCTTGGATTGGTTTCTGATTTTGAAGGGTTGAAATCACAGTTTCTCTTGGCAAATGGCCAGGCGGGGCATCACCAAGAAAACGTACAGCAACCGCTGATAATTCCTCATCCGAAAGAAGGTTGAGGTCGATTCCTCGTGTTGCCATTCGTTGTTCGATTTGTTGCATCATGAAGTCTGACATGGTGTTCCCCTTAACCCGAATGAAAAGGTTCTCTTTCATCAATATGGTGCCGGCAAGGTCAGAATTCGATTTTGGGCCATTCATTGTGGTTTTCATGATCCCAATTCAGCCCACAAAGCGCAGTTTCAACGGCCTCAACATCGATTAAATCTCGCTCCACCTGCAGACGGTGAAGCCACATTTTTAATCGTCCAAGCGCAATGCCTTTGCCCAAACCTGTTCGCTTCATGATCCAATGCCCATCAACCAGCGATTCATCGCCAGCGGTAAGTGGTGGCAAGCGTTCCAAGCGATTGACAATTTCATCGATATGTTCGATGGAAACATCATCCAAGGAAGCGACCATCAAGCCCGATTCACGGATGATTTTTTCCATTCGCAGGTGGTTTAATGCACGTTCCTGTAAGACGATTCTAAACACCCGTAATTGGGCGTTGGTGTTCTCAGGGACTCGGCCGAACCTATGGTGAATCAATTCAACTTCTCGGCGTTCTTTTTTTGATAATTTGAGTTGCCTTAGAGTCGATTCCACATCTATAGAATCAATTTCTGAAAGGAGAAGGGCAAACCGCTCAAGGGGTGAAAAAAATTCACACAACCGGTGATGTTGTGCGTGCATTCGATGCACTTGTCCGCCCCATTTTCCTGGCAAAAAACGATCCAGTACACCATCACGACTCATACGCTCAATGACATGAGCAGCATTTTTTCCTGCAAGGATTTTCCTCCATTCCATCCAAATACGCTCGTTTGTAACACCCGAAAGCATCGAACGATGTTGTTGTAATGCTTCAGAAAGTTCAGGATCAAAACGCCAGACTCCTGCATCAGCCCGATCAAGGAATCTGTAAGCACGAAGAATACGTAATCCATCCTCGGAGAGACGTTGAAAGGCTTGACCCACTGCTTTTACACGTTCACGTTCAAGATCGATTTTCCCATTGAATGGGTCATGGAGAAGCATCCTTCTCGTATCGATGGCCATCGCATTGAATGTGAAATCACGTCGCTCTAAGTCCCCTCGTAATGAGGTGCCAAAATTAACCACCTCGGGTCGACGTCCGTCGCTGTATTCTGACTCCGTTCTCAGTGTTGTCGCCTCGTAAAAGCGCCCATTCTCGCCACGAAGGCTAAGCGTTCCATAGTCAATTCCGGTCGGTAAAGCATCTGGGAATATATTGAGCATTTCATGAGGTGTAAGGGTGACTGCAAGGTCTATGTCTTGGTCGCCGAGTCCCAAGAAAGCATCTCGTACAGCACCTCCAACGATCCAAACTCCACCATTGGCTTTGGCAATTTGGTCGATGATGGTGTTGATGTCCCCAGGTAAATTCTCAACCCAACGGACCAATTTTTCGGGTAAAGGTGTACCCTTCGCATCACCCAACAATGGGAGGAGCCTTTCTTCGCGGTCTGACGACATAAGCCTCCTTCCGAAGTGAACCATGGACGCTTAATGAATAGCATTATCGCACACAAGCCATTCGCTCGTGGTAATGTGGGATGAAGACGATGTGCAACTTGTGCCTCTGGAATGGCTCAAACCCCATGAGGAAATTAAACCGCGTAATCGTGACAAACTGCTTGAGATGACAAAACGCTGGGGTGGCTACACCAAACCGCTCATCGTTGACAAAGTGACAGGTGCTATTCTTGATGGTCATCATCGCCATTCGATTGCCAGTGAACTCAACCTCGCTCAAATTCCAGTCATTGCCGTGGACTACCTTGATGATGATCGCATTGAAGTCGATGTTTGGCCCTCAGCTAGCATTCAATCACTTACCAAAGAGGAAGTTATTGCAATGAGCCTCTCTGAGCATGTGTTTCCTCCAAAAACAAGTCGCCATCGCATGGCGGATCATTTACCTCCAATTCACATCCCTCTTGATCAATTAGCAGAACCGGCCCCAACGATGCCTCTGGACTAAGTCACTTGGGACCAGCGTCTTTGTGGCGAGCAGATTCTTGTTCTGAATGCCGTGCTCGACTCATTTTTCTTGGCGAGAAGCAATGTAATCGCGCCAATTTTTATTGCCCTTTCCGGCTAATTTCACATTGTGGTTCGGAGCTTCTGGAAGTTCGATTGAACATGTCCTTAGCATGCCTTCATGAGTGAATGTAATCTCGATCTCTTGACCAACTTTCCCTTTTAGGGCCGTCTGCAAGGTTTTCATTGTTGAGGTTCTCATACCGTTGATAGCAACAACTTCGTCACCTGGCATCATCAACATTCGAAGTGGGCTGCCAGTCATGTGTGTGCTCATCACGACCTTTCCAGCTTTGTTTGAAAGGTGAAGACCGAGCCAGCCCGATTTGACTTCACCTTCTTTGCTGGCGTGCTCCGGTTCCAATTTTAATCCAAAATAAGCCATTGTTCGCTCCATATCAGGTGCCTGTTTTCGATTGACCATGTCATCAAGCATTGTTCCAAGACGCCTCCCTCCCTTCATGGAGGTGAGTGCTTTCCGTATGTCAGAGTGGGTGATTCCCAGTCGCATCGTTGGTGCACATTCCAGGCCGTGGCGTTGACAAAGCAATGCCATCAAATCACAGAACCCATGCAACCCTTTGGAACGTTTACGCAGTTCCATATCGAGTTCCATGATGGTAAGTTCCCCCTCAAGGTAATAGGAGATTTGCGTTTCACGAGAGAATGCATGGCCTCTGTAGAGGTGAATCCAAGCATCATGGCTTGATTCTGTGAGGGATTCATAGTTCATGCCATGGCGTCCAGTGTGACGCTTCATTTTTCTGAGGAAGTCTTTGCGCCAATCTTCTTCAGACCAAGCGCCCGAGCGAACACACAACATGTCTCCAAGCCAAGAGGTGCCTCCTTCAAACCACCATAGAAGGTCAGAATGGCCTTCGGTTTGTAAATCGTAATCCAAGAATGATCGAGGTCGAAGTCGTTTTACATTCCACTGGTGAAGATACTCATGACTGAAAAGACTCACTAAATCTCTGTATTCATCGTCATGACCTGGTATGAGGCATTGACGTGGAAGCATCGAAGTTTGAGAGTTGAGGTGTTCTAAACCCCCTCTTGATTTTTCAGTTAACTGGATAACTGTGATGTAATTGTCCCATGAGGGTATTCCAAAGAGCGCGTGATGTTCTTTGACGATTCGATCCATGTCTTGTTTGAATCGCTGAAGCATTGCTTCATCGATGGGATGACCCCCGCTGTCCCATAGTTTGAGGTGATGTGTACGACCATCCACGACCCAAGAATCAATTGGGTATGGATTGATTTCGACAATACCATCGAGCAGTTCATCTCTATTTTGGCAGGTGAAGGTATGTGTTTTTCCATGGTTTTCAGTGAGGATTCCTTTTCCTTCTGATGATTTAACAAGATGATATTGTGTAGCAGGAATCCAATCGACAGGAGCGTGAAGGTCGATGCTATGTTCCATGTCCAACCGTTCAGGTTCGATTCCTTTGGTCGGTAAGAACCAAGTGAAGGGCGGCATCATGTGAAGATGCCCCTCATCGAGGTGATTAGATCGGACTGAAAGATCATCGGCAAGAAGCTTGTACCTTACAATGAGTTTCTTCGTATCTTTTGGCAGCTTTAGGCGCATTGCATCCACATTGTGGCGCTTGTGAGCAACTGTAATCCCTGCCTCAGTTTCGGCGAAAAATTCAGTCATGTGCTGAATCGGTTCCCTCAAAAAATACGATCCAGGAACCCATCTTGGAAAGTGCAACATCACAGTTTTTGAAGTGAAGGGACCGTTGATTTCGATGCCGACATCGAGGCGTCGGGTTGGGCCCTTGGTCGCATCGATTTGGAAGCGAATCCCTGAACTTTGGTTGCTCATAAATCGAGTTTGTCATAGGCGGTTGAAAGGTTCTGTGCTGCTTGAAGAAGCAAATCTGGGTGGTCTTCATCGATAAAACGGCGCGCTTCCTCGACCAATATCGGTTCATCACAGCGCCCAATTAAGCGTTCAATCCATCTGCTACGCTCAATTTGGTCGATGTTTGGGTTCCGGATCAGTTCCCATCTCAATGCGTCGTTTTCTTCCCCACGTAAACCTTGGAGCCATCGCCCTACGACAGTCCATTCTTGTGCATCGGTTAGGGTTTTAATGAGCCGATCTTCTGGAGAATCACACCTCTCTTTGAGTGCCTTTACGAATTTCTTCATTGTCGGCCCTTTTACGGCGTTAGCAAACTTCACCAGGGCCTCTCCATCGGATTCCATGACTGAATGAATCAATGATGGCCCAGCGATGCCACGGTCCATCAGCATGATGAGCCCTTCACTATCGAGTGGTTCACTCAATTTGTTCATCGATTGCAGCGCAGCTTCACAAACGGATTGGTTTTCGTCCCGAATCCCAAGTGTTCTATGTTCATGTGTCGCACCCTTACTCGCCACGGCCAAACGCCGTAAATAGGGGTCTTCCGAGGTGATGAATCGTTGAACATGTTCACTTGCCTGCGGGCCATCAAGCAGAGCAGATGCGCTTTTTCTACGGCAGGTCAGGTCCTCATCATCAATCAGGAGAAGTGCTATTTCTGAGACGTCTTCATTGAACTCTGACAAAAGGTTAGCAGCGCATCGCCTTGCCTCTATAGATTGGTGCTCTGCAAGAACCTTGAGCGCTGATGGACCTCGTAAAGGAGCCCAACGACGATGGGCATCAAGGGCTTTGGAACGGAACCATGGGTCACGATCATTCAGCAATGGTACAAACCCTTCCAAGGCACGAGGCAAGTCCGTATCAAAAAGGACACGGACTGCTCGTCTTCGTTGACGAACATCCTTGTGCCGGAGTTTGGAGATTTCGCCGTCCAAGCCACCAGCCATGTTTTCTCCAGCGAGCCCATGTTCATAGGCCTGTGGTATTGTTCTCAATCGATTTAGGGTTTGAATTGACCATCATCTGGATCGTATTCATCCTCCCAATCCTCTGCTCCTGGTTGAGCGAGGTTCGGGTGCAGCATGGTTTGTAGCATGGGCCATAAGCGGAAGAACGACGGTGCTGCTTCCCACATCAACTGAATCATCGGGTGCTCTTCCATCGGCATCATGCCTTCTCCGGGCGGTGGCAAGTCATCCGGCAGAGCCCTAAGATTGACGACTAAGTCTTGCATTGCATGACGTTCATTATCCTCAATCAAACCTAGATCTTCACATGTTTGTATGGTTAATTCAATCATGTCTGCAAGTTCATCCGCACTCATTGGTCCGGGTTCCCCTCGGCGGACATCGACAGGCCCAAAGGCCACAGGGCCAAGGTCGGTTGGCATCATTTCTCCATCTTGAAGTTCCATTTTCATGAGTTGTTGGCTACTTTTTGGGCCAAGTGGAGCTAAAACGAAACCACCTTCGATTACCCGGTCGGAAATCCAATGCGGAAGTGAATTGATTTGGCCCGTGACGAGAACTCTGTGTAGGTCACCAGGGAAAGCGACAGGAGCAACATCGATTGATTCTAACTCACGTACTTCAACCGTTGGCCAATGTGTAAGTCGCTGGCGAACATGGAGCACCGCATCGGGGGAAGGATCGAGTACGCGCACGCACCCCTGTTCTCCAACGATGATGGCGATCAGTGCTGCAATGTACCCTCCCTTTGCTCCAACGATAACAACGTCATCGCCAGAGTTTAGTTCCATGTGATGGAGCAAGGTTGCCACCATGTGTGGTGCTGAGATTGTCTTCATTGCACCGGCATCTGTTTCCATAAACGGCACAGGGCGATCAACATAGAATGGTTCTGTTTCATAATCTGTGAAATCCTCAATCTCTACGTTAAGCATTGCTTCACGAATTGAAGCAGTCATTGGAATGCCGCTCTTTTCCAAACGTCGCAGCAACCCAGCTATGTCTGTCATGAACGGGACAGATTCGCCGGACCATGTAAAGCATCGGCTCAAAGTTGATTGATTTCACTGTTTTTATTGGTGGTTAGATCGTCG
>CBFIIS010000019.1:0-29882 GCA_965662715.1 Candidatus Poseidoniaceae archaeon
CCCAGCTGTGGCGCACCATCGTTCTTGATTTGGATGTTGAAAAGTGGTGCGTCAAAACTGCCAGAAGCAAGCATTGGATTTCCCGCAGCATCGGCTACATCGAGCCAGCCTCGGAGTATCGAACCTGTTTGGTAAGATGATGAATCGAAGGCGTAAACGTACCTTCCTTGGGTGTTGGTGCGGTTATTTGGAAGATCAAGTTGGTGAATTGAGACCTCGTTGGTATCCATGAAACCGTTCATGTTGGCATCATCAATCCACGATCGCCAGAGGTGGACATAGGCATGAGAAGGTAAAACAGGACGGTCAGCAATGATAAAATCCAGTGATGAAGAAGGGGATGCATCGATATGATCGAATTCATTGACATTCATTTGCAATAACTCAGGTGCCACGGTATCGAAGTTGAATTCGACGATATTGTCAACAGCATAACTTACCGATTGGCCTTGAAGAGGCGTCAATTCAATCTTGAGTTCCACGCTCTGTTGGTTGACTGGAACAGACCATGGGAAGGAAGCAATGCCTTCTTGGAGAACAGCCGTACATTGATTCTGCACATTATTGACAATGAAGCACACGTCAACGCTTCCAGTGCGTGGCGATGGGCTGTTCTCAACCCCCTCAAATCCGATGACTGCTTCAATGGTTACGGCCTCACCTGGATGCAAGTATGGGTTTGAAAGTTCAGAATAAACGCCTTGAGTGTTCACTGAGCGCCAAGTATGAAGTTCGACATCATTCTCGACCCCAAGTGATTCCCCAAGCCCGAAGTTCACGCTCACTGGGAGCATGGGCCCGGTTGGTGAGATGAGGTTCACCGACACGGTGAGTGAGTCCTCGTCGTCCCATTGTTCTGTAAACTTGAACCGATGATCAATTTGGAGGAACGAGCCACTTCCAACCATTGATTTCGAACCTTCGGCTCCGTTTGAGGTCCAAATCATCGGCGTGCCTTGGGTTGAACAGCCAAGGCTCCCAGTCGCTGGAAGAGCAATGAATGGACATGTGGTTTGTGAAGAACGAACGGCACCCTGAAGTTGCAAGACAACAGACCATCCATTGGATTTGACATAGGCTTCAGCATCATTGACACCAAGCGGGGAGAAGTCGAATGTGCTGCTTACCTCAATCCACTCTTCTGAAGGAGTGAATGTATCCGTCACATTGCTGACATCAATAGATCGAGGTTCGATCGAGGCCTGTGTGTCAATTTGATCAATGGTGAGATGAATCGCACCGGTCGAACTCATTCGAACTGGGAGCGTGATGCTCTTGAATCCGCCAACCGCTGTGGCTGATTGAAGTTGACTGTTGAGGGCGACCACTAAGGCATCGCTTGCGCTGAAATCAATCTCCAATGCTCCATCATATGGTGCGAAAATCCCACCCGCAAGGATGGTGTTGGTCGAGGTTGTGGAACCTATAGACAATTGCACAGGGGCCATAGGTAACCCTTTCACGCCATGCGTAGGGGTTGCTTGGGAAAGTGCTGAATTGAGCGTGTTCAGTTCCGCATCACTCAAGGTCACTAGCGAGAGATCTTGGACTGTGGACAGTGACTTTGTCACGATGTCTTGGCCTGCGATGCTCAAACGAACGGTTGGATTCACACAAGGCGAGGAGGGTGATGCAAAGGCAAATTCGAACGCTTCAACACCATCGATTGGTAATGCCACATCGTAATGGGCTGATGCACTTGTGCTGGACGTCCTTGATTGCCAAGAATCACCATTGACAAAGCGGTCTTGAATACCCAAACGACCAACTTCAGGGAGGTTCATCGACCAATCACTTACACCATCAAGGCCAACGTCGAAACGAAGACCATCGACAACACTTGTGCGAACAAATTCGACATCGAGCGTTTCCATAATCCATGTGCCACCGGTCGATGAAACACGTAGCTGAGCAGTGAAGGCTGGGGCATCAAACCAATGATAGACGCCTGGGTTGAGATCGACCCATGTCGAGCCGCCATCGATGGAGGCTTGCACTATGCCTGGGCCGGTGAGGTTACTGTTCGAGATCATACCTGCAAAACCACTGCGGAGGTTGTACTCTGGAGAACTGGCAATGCCGGAACCCGACACCTTGCCGTTTGCCCAAGAGGCGCTTTGAAGCCACCACCCTTCGGAAGTTGGGTCTTGATTGAATTCATGATACAAGGCCCCATCGAAATGGAATCCATGCACAGAAGGCAAGCCAGTCGATCCCGAGGCAAGGTGCAAGTCGATGCGGACAAGAGGATGGACTCTCCAGTCGACCATACCAAGGTCGACAGTGACATCAGTCATGTGCTCAAAGCCTTGAACCGGTTGATTTGTGACAGCATCCAACAAGCGCCATTCAAAGACAGCATCGCCTGGAATGGAAGCATCCATGTGCAGCAATCCAAAGGCCTTCGATTCACCCTGTCCAAATTGACTTGGCCCAAAGGCTGGCGAGGTCCAATTTCCTTCTCCAGAAGATATTCCCGAATTGGTTGGCATGACCGAAACATCGTCGACATTCCAGCCGGTGTAGGTCACTGAGCCGTCTGTTGTACCAATACCGAATCGCACTTGGAAGGCAGGATTGTTGAGGACGTAATTGTTGATATTGATGGTTTGAGAGGTGTAGGAGCCGTCGTTGACGTAGTTGGATGAATAGACTGTAGCCCATGACCCTGTCGTCGTTTTCACGGCAACATAGGCGTGGTCGAATGATGAACTCTCAACACCCAGTCGCTTCATGAAGGAAAGTTCCCACGCACCTGAGCAAGATGAGCAGTCCATGACTGGAGAGGTGGCCCAGATGGTTGAACCCATACCGTTTGGATAATTGCCGTTGTAGGTGTAGATGGCTTTTGTTCCACTGCTGACGCCTGCTGTTGGGCCAAGAACAGTGTCATAACCCCACAACCACGCAGGGCTACCAAGCGTCCATCCGTGATTTGCGCTTTCGAAGTCCCATTCCCACCCTTGAGGAAGAATCGACAATGAGGAACCGTTGACGTCCATTCCGTCATAGACTGAACCGGTTGAAAAATCAGCAGCATCGGTCCAAGCGTTAGCCATAGAGGATTGAAGGCGAGCAGGTTCAAGTTCGACATCAAGTCCTTGAATGGCTTCTCCATCAGGGATCTCAAGTTCGATTTTAGTGCTGGCACCGTCGGGGAAGGAGCCGACCGTGATGCTTTCAGCTTGACCTAATGTCACTGCGTTGTGAATGGATTGCTGCTCAGCAAAAGATGGTTGTTCTTCGGCCGTATACCCCTGTAAAAGGGTCGAACACATGAACAAAAAAACCACGGCGACCACAGTGAAACTGGCCCGACCATAGGTCCCCATGTTCGCTTCCACGCACCTCGGCAGGTGAAAAGACTTCGGCCTCCCCATTTTGTCCATCCCTACGGGATGGTTGAATGAAGAGCAAGTCAAAAAATGAGCAAAGCCTCATTGACTCCCCTCGCCCGAAGATGGTTCATGAGCGATGTTGAAGCGTTGAAAAAAGAGGCAGGTATCGCCGCTTGCTCCTTTGTCAAAACTGGAATGAAAGTCGGACTTGGCACAGGCTCAACCGTCAAACACACCGTCATCGAACTCGGCAGAAGAATGGCCGAGGAAGGGCTGGAAATTGTGGGCGTGCCAACCTCCCTTGCCACAGAAAAACTGGCTATCGAGGTTGGCATTCCACTCGTTGAACTTTCAGCAATTGACGGCCTCGACATCGTCATCGACGGCGCAGATGAATACGACCCAAACTTCCAACTGATCAAAGGAGGCGGTGCTGCGCTCCTGCGAGAAAAGGTCGTTGCTCAAGAATCAGCAGCCATGGTTGTGGTTGCAGATGATCGAAAGCGAGTGGCTCATCTCGGGGCTTTTCCACTTCCAATTGAAGTCACACCGTTTGAACATCAGGCGACAATTCGAGCCCTTGGACGTTTACTTGATTGTCGAGTTAACTGTCGAATGGCAGGTGATAACCCCGTGGTCACAGACAATGGCAACATGATTGCTGACGCCCACATGGGACCTACAATCAAAGATCCTGTCACCCTTGAAGGCTCAATTCTCCACATCGCAGGTGTAGTGCAAGTCGGTTTATTCAACGGCATGTGCGATGCAGTCGTTCTTGCTGGAGCCGATGGAGTTGAAACCATCATCAATCCAAACGGCCGATTGAACTGAACGGCATCTCTCCGTTGTCCGTCAATGATTAAATACGGGCGGAAGGACGGCGGGGTGGGCCTGTAGCTTAGTCAGGTAGAGCGATGGACTCTTAATCCATCGGTCGCGGGTTCGAACCCCGTCAGGCCCGCCACTCTTCGTTCATTCAGATTCAAGTTCGAGCACAACACCAACCACATTGGACCGAGGAATTCGACCAAAATTATGTGAATCTTCAGAGGCGAGAGGGTCAGGATGATCCCCCTCAACAAACAGCGATTTCTCGTCGATATCTTTGATTCGTTTTATCGCTCGCAGCTGGGAGCGTAATGGGTGAATGAACACCACCACCGAACCAACAGCCAACTTCTGAAGATCCGATGTGCATTCAAGACGTTGACCATCGGTGTATGTTGGCCACATGCTGTCGCCTGAAACAACAGCGATGAATCGCTGCATGTATGAACCTCAGCTTGCTCGGATCCAAGGGACATCTCGGCCCTTGATTTCCCAGAACATGTGATGGATTGCTTCGATGGCGTCCATCAGTTCTTGAGCGTGGGTTGCAGAAACTTCAACCTTACAAGCGCTGCAAAGCTTTGCTGCTTGCCAGAAGGTGGTGTGAAGTTCAGGGTGTGCATCAAGGTGTTGAGGCTTGAAAAAATCAGTCCAGAGAACAAGCAATTCATGCTTGCATTTCTGTGCTTCTTCGTCTTTGATTGCAGCGTATCGGCTCATGGTGTTGAGGTACGATGCCATCGATTCAGAACTGAACACCTTTGGGTATTCAAGCGCTAGCATTTTCTTGGTCATGGATTGAACTGCTTCACCGGCAATTCGGGCGCTTGCTGGGTCATAGACACCACATGGTCCGTCACAATGTGCAGAGGCTTCGATTTCTGGGAGGATGCTCTTGTTGGTCATCGATTTTCCCAAGCCGCCCTAGTACATGAACATGCGGTCAATCCATGATTACACAACTATCGTTGTTCCAGCATTTCCCCTCAGTGCATCAATAGCATCACCCGGTTGGCACAAAATGGCTTGGAGCCCGGGCTGATGAAGGGCTGCTTCCATGAGGCTGCCAATCTTTGGGCCCATCGAGCCTGCTGGGAATTCCCCCGCTTGGAGGTGGCGTTCGCACTCGTCGAGGTTAAGCACCCGGTGAACTTGTTCCTTATCGGTACCAAAACCAGTTCGCACAGCGTCAATAGCTGTTGAGATAATGAGGGCGTCTGCTCGCAATTTTATGGCGAGTAAAGCCGAGACTCGATCTTTGTCGATGACGGCTGGAACGCCGATGAAATGTTGATCTTTGCGAACCACAGGAATCCCACCACCACCACCGCAAATCACGACAGCGTGAAGGTCAACGAGTTTCTGAATGACTGGCAAATCAATAATCTCGACCGGAAGAGGGCTGGCCACAACTCGCCTTGGACCAACTTTTGTCTCGGCGATATCCCAATCGGCCTCCATCACCGTTTTTGATGAAAGCACCGGACCTACTGGTTTTGTCGGTCGCTCGAATCCCGGATCCCTTCGATCGACAAGAACACGAGTCAGAACAGTTGCGGTTCGTTCTGGACGTTGACGTTTGGAAAGAATCGAATCAAGATTGAGCGCCAAGCCGTGACCAATCATGCCCTGTGTTGCTGCAACCCAAGCATCCATGGGTTGAGTAAGGTGTTGATCAAGCTCCATCAGGTGGCCAACTTGAGGTCCATTTCCGTGTGTAAGCACAACACCCCAGCCGGCTTCCAAAAGGTCGACAACGTCCGACATCACGTGAGCAAGTACCTGCTCACTTTCACCCTCATCATCACCAGTCGGTGAAGAAAGAGCATTGCCCCCGATGGCGTAAACTGCAACCTTTGCCACGGTGGGAGTTGAACCTGCAATGGTTTGAGGCTTGTCCCATATTGAGCAATCAATGCCTATGTTTGACCACATGTTTCTGTTAGCGGTTCGAGGGTGACATTGAATTAGACAATGGCTTACCCAAGAACAGGTGCGAAGATGGTGAAGACGGTTTGGATTGGTGATGTTCAATCTGGAAATTACGACAACCAAGTCGTGGAACTGAAGGGTTGGGTCAAGAGAACCCGTGGTTCGAATAAAATTCGCTTCGTCGTTCTTCGTGATTCAACTGGCACCATTCAATGCGTGGCCAAGCGTGACGCATTGGGTGACGAAGCCTTTGAAGCCGTGAAATCTGCCTTGATCGAATCAAGCATCATCATCACCGGCACCGTCAACGTTGACGAACGTTCTGAAGGTGGTCATGAACTCGTTGTTTCCTCTGTGGAAATTATTGGATCAGTGAATCCTGAGCGACCGTTCCCGATCACTGAATCCGCCATGGCTGCAGCCGATGGTGGAGAGACAGAATTCCTGCTCGACAACCGACACCTCTACCTCCGCACCTCGCGCATGACGACCATGCTCAAGTTGCGTAGCAGCGTGTTCGGAGCCATTCATGGCTACTTCCGTGATTTGGATTTCGTTGAGTATCAAGCACCTAACTTTGTTGCAGGCGCTGTTGAGGGAGGCTCGACGTTGTTCGAAGTACCTTATTTTGGACGCACTGCATACCTCACCCAATCCTGGCAACTCTATGCCGAAGCAGCCATGCCAGCTTTGGAACGATTGTACACCATCGCACCTTCGTTCCGTGCGGAAAAATCACGCACACGCCGACACTTGACCGAGTTTTGGCATGCTGAAATGGAAGTGGCTTGGGCCAGCAATGAAGAAATTATGAGCCACGGTGAAGGCGTTGTGCGCAAGATTGCGTCAACCCTGCTCGAGGATCAGACCCCTGAACTTGAATCGCTTGGCCGAGACCTTGATTTGGTGGCCAGATACGCAGACAGTCCATACCCACGCATGCGCTATGATGAGGCTGTTGAAACATTACAGGGCATGGGCGTTGATGTTGAATGGGGGCAAGATTTAGATTACTCGAAGGAAAAAATCCTGACCCAGGATTTTGATGTGCCTCATTTCCTCACACACTATCCAAAGATTGCCAAACCATTCTACCACAGGGTTGATCCGGATGATGAAAAGTACGTGCTTTGCCATGATTTGTTAGCACCTGAAGGCTACGGTGAAATCATTGGCGGTGGTGAACGTACATGGTCTGAAGAAGAAATTCTCAAGCGCTTGGACGAAGAAGGCACCCCTCACGAACCGTATCAATTCTACATCGACACACGTTCATACGGTGGCGTACCACACGGAGGCTTTGGCCTCGGCGTTGACCGTGTGTGTTCATGGTTGACTGGAGCCGACCACATCCGAGAAGTAATTCCATTCCCTCGTGATTCACGACGAGTAACACCCTGAGGCGAGTTCATGGGTCATGCTGTTGCTCTAGGCAGTGGCCTGGTTGGTCGGTTTGTCATTGAAAGATTGCTGGAAGCAAATCATAGCGTGACCGTCATTGATCTCCATGTGCCCGAAGCATTCCATTCAAATCCTCAAGTAACGGTGTGCGAAGGTGATGCTTTGGCGCATATTGCGAGCCTTAAGCCAAACCAGATTGTCATCAATATGCTACCCGGACGTATTGGTGATGCGGTTCGTCCAGAATTGCTTCGTGGAGGTCATCAAATTGTTGACCTTGCGTTCACAGCAGAAGATCCGCACCGCCACCAAAACCTCGCTACTGCACATGGATCCGTGCTCTTGTGGGACGTTGGCATTGCGCCAGGCATTTCAAACATGCTCGTCAAACAAGCCTATGATGAATTTGGACCCTTGGATACGATCTCAATTAAGGTCGGAGGAAACCCTGTTGAGATGGACAATTCGTGGTCCTATATGGCACCATTTTCTCCATCTGATGTCATCGAAGAGTACACTCGACCTGCTCGAATCAAAGTCGATGGAGTGGTTGTGGAGGTTCCTGCGCTCAACGAACGACACCCCATCGAAGTCGAGGGGTATGGCGTTATGGAGGCATTTCTCACCGATGGACTTCGTAGTGTTCTTGACACCATCCCATGCTCAACGATGAAAGAATACACCGTTCGATGGCCTGGCCACATTGACAAATGGCTGTCAGAGGGGCAAAGCATGAATGAAGAAGACCTCCTTGCCGCTTGGACATTTGACGAGAATCGGCCTGAATTCACATGGTTGGAAGTCATTGCCGTCGCAGATCAACGACGGATTCGAACGGTGGTTCAGGATGCAGGAATGAATGGCAACGGCTCGATGGCTCGGACGACTGGCCTCGTTACTGCAGCTTGTGCAATGCTGTTCATCGATCAAGGACCGGAACAAGGTTGCGGCCTTCACCCAGGCATCCATCCGCCGGAGGGGCTTTCTGCTGAAGCGATTATGCACATCATGGATTACATGCAAAGCGAAGGTGTCAAGTTCGAACGGCTCTAAAGCAGAGGTTCGCCACACTC
Source organism: Candidatus Poseidoniaceae archaeon (assembly GCA_965662715.1). GTDB lineage: Archaea > Thermoplasmatota > Poseidoniia > Poseidoniales > Poseidoniaceae > MGIIa-L1. Next base: position 8,576 of record CBFIIS010000019.1, read on the forward strand.
GGGGCACGGCATTCCTGGAATGAAGACGCCCAACAAAAACCCACAGTTGGGGCAGATCGACATCAGCGTGTCATCACCGTACATGATCATTCACTCATCACAGAAGTTCATCAAACTGTTGGAGAAAGGCCATAATGCTCGAAAATAATCTCTTCAACTCGTTTGAGGTGTTTTTCCTCAACGATGTGGAGCGCGTGCTTCTTTGGCCGATCATCCCATGGATTGAAACAAATTGGAAGCCCTGACTGCTGGAACATGCTGATGTCACCGGCAGAGTCGCCAACTGACGCCGTATTTTCTTTGGTGACGCCCAATCTGCGTTGGAGCATTTTCACAACCGACCCTTTACCATCCATTTGAACCTGATATCTTCCAAAATCTGCCAAGTGATGATCGCCATCCCCGGTTGGTAAACCTAAGAGCCATCCATTCGTAAAGACATGAAGAAGAGTGTCATTGCCTTGGCCAAATCGATGTGCAGTGAACCGATCGATGCCTCCCCATCGACGCCTCCAAGGGACATCGGAAGGAAATTGAGCAGCGATATCTCGAGCGGTTTGTTGCAGACCGCCGCTAACAATCGCTACGTGGAACCCCTCGTTGAGAAGGTTGCCAATCAATTCTTTCCAATACGTCATCATTGGCATCCCTTCCATCAAACCTCGCAGTTCACTGTCGAGAACAGGTGGGCCATCCTTTCGGCTCTCTTTGATGAGAGCAATATCCAATTTGATCCAGTCCCATTCATCGAGTAAGCCCTGGTTGTAAAGTTCAAATGATTCATCATTGGAAATTCCTAATCCGTCATAGACAAATTGCCATGTGGAGAGATGATCAACAAGCACACGATCCATATCCAAACAAACCAAACGAGCTTCGGCCATACCGTCCATTGTCCTTCACTCCACTATCAAGGTCTTGGCCGTTTAGGTTCGAGAAGGCCAATCATACTGAGATTGTATCTGTTCGACCTGCTTCCCCATGATGTAGAGGATGAGGGCCACCATGATGCTGAACAGCCCAATAAGTGTCATTGCGATCGTGGCTAAGGTTACTCCGATCGATGTTGAATTAATTTCTTCAAGCGCCCCGACAATATTACCCGAAAGTCGGTACCCAAGTATGAACAGGACCACACCTGGTATGCCAAAGAGCAACAGTGGGTGTTTTGATTCAAGCATCCAATAGAACAATTGAGCAAACCTCGATGCGGTAGCCAAAGATTCCCGTTGATTGATATTGACGTTGACAGAACCACGGACAACCCTCACCCTGAGGTGTTCATCAAGGTCATCAGTTGTCCCATCTATAGGTAGCGATGCCAACGCCTCCATACCCGGTTGAGTCATCACCAAGTGGCGCAAATCCAGTTCGGAAAGCACGAGTGCTGGTTCATTATCATCACTTGATGGTTCAGCATGATGGGACAAATGTAAGTCCCACAATTCTCGTGCTCGATTGATGGACAAGGAGATGTCTTGTAATTTCCATGCTGACGTAATATGAATCGCCAAGGTGGTCTTCGCTGCTTCAAGTTGACATTCATGCAAAAATTTTGCAAGATGGATTGCATCAAAGGTTGAGGTGAAGTGCAGTGTTTTGCATCCAACTTCTTCTGCAAGTTCGACTGTTGTATCGTTCGATCCAAGATCTAAAAAGACAACTTCGTCCGCTATTTCTCTTGCCCTTACAATGAGGGAAACGACGCGTAGCTCAATGTCTTTTCCGACCAGAACAATGCGCAGAGGAATGTCAGCCACATGCCGCAACCCATGCGCTCTCCCTATCAAACCTCTCAATACGAGGCAGCAAACACTGTGGTTTTGCCATGGAACCTGATGGAGCGATACGGGGCATGTTCATGTGCAACGGGCATGTGGTGCCATCATGGAGGGCGAGTGGTGCATTGGCGTGGTAGTCCCTGCACGAAATGAGGCACTCTTCATTCGAAAAGTGCTTGAAACAATACCAGATCTTGTTGATTGTATTGTGGTTGTCAATGATGGTTCAACCGATGGGACATCGGATGAAATACAAGCCGCAGAGTGTCCTTCAAAGCTCATTGAACTTACTTTGGATGGCCAAGGTGTTGGCGCTGCCATTGATGCTGGCCACCAGGCCCTTTTAGCGCACTTTGATGCCCCGTTTGTAAGCGTCGTTATGGCAGGTGATGGGCAAATGAATCCCAAGGATCTTCGGACATTGATCGCTCCAGTGATTGCCGGTCAATGCGACCATGCCAAAGGAAACCGGTTTGCTCATGAAGATGGCTTGGGCGGAATGCCAAGGCATCGTCAGATGGCAAGCAAAATTCTCAGTGCAGCCACAACACTTGCTGCAGGTCAACGAATTTACGACCCACAGTGCGGTTATACTGCTACCTCTCATGAAGTGCTGAGAGGATGGGATTGGGGGCGCTCTTGGAAAGGGTATGGCTATCCGAACTTCTGGCTGGTGCAGTTGGCCAAAGCAGGTTGGAAAATCAAAGAAGTCCCAGTCCAATCTGTTTATGGTCGAGAACAATCCGGTATTCGGCGCTTGAAGTTCTTCACTTCTGTTGGAATGATGTTGGCCATTGAACATCATCGTAGAAACTTCAGCTGGTTGTTCAATCGCAATGTGACTCCACATACCTTGTTCGCCTTCATCGCATACGTGATTGGTTGGATCAGTTTGTTGCCATTCATCAGCACAGACGTGGAACGGGAAATAGTTGCACGAGGCTTGCATCCAATATTCTTGACTCTCTTTGCTTGGCTCGTTGCACACTTTTTTGATAGGACAGCAACAGCGATGGTACGGGAGTTGAGGTTGAATGCGAAGGCACGACAAGAGACGTAAGCCAAGAAAGGCACACGTGCGTCACATCTTGGTCGCTGCTAAGCCTCAAGCGCGTGAGATTCTTGACCAGGTTCAATCAGCAAAACGACCGCTGAAGGTCTTCAAGAAACTTGCCAAGAAATACTCAAACTGTTCGAGTGCGAGTAAAAAAGGCGACTTGGGTGAATTTGTCGAAGGTCAAATGGTGCAAGATTTTGAGGACGCAGTGTGGGTCATGGAGCCTGAAAGTGTGCCACAATCGTTCATCAAGACCCAGTTTGGATACCACATACTGTGGGTTCATGAAATCATCCTACCGGAGTGATGCACACCGTTGCTGGTGGGCGATCCAGGATTTGAACCTGGGTCCAAGCGTCCCAAACGCCCGAGTATAGGCCAAGCTAACCCAATCGCCCTTGCATTCCGTCCCACGAGGTCCTACCTATGAAGTTCACTCAAGAAGCATCCACCGGCCTTCGCTGATACGAACCAACATTCCTTGGACTTCAGCTTGCTCGATTATGTCATTTGCATCCAGATTGGAGTGGTTTTTGTCGAGTGTGTGTTGGAGGGTCTGAACTGTGATGATCCCTTCATCGTCTTTTGATTCCTGCACCCAACCCCCCATCGTCCTCGAAGGGACCTCGTCAGTGAAATCTGAAATTGGATCTTTGTCAATCATTTTCTTGCGTAGCATGTCCCTGAGTTCAGGCGGTGTGTTTTGCAGTGCAACTTCAATACGCAACGCTTCTGCCGAATTGACTGTTTTGACGATCTCGCCATGCTCGGTTAAGCGTTGACCACAGTGTGGGCATGATGTCGAAGCACCACGACGGCCATGGCATGTTGAACATGCTGGGCAACGTATGACGTTGTATCCTGCATTGCTCATGGTCATGGTCGAGGTCGAGGGTCTTTCAAGACTTCTTCACAATGAGAAATCAGTATTTGACTTACGAGAACCCGGGCGAAGGGCAGGTGCCGCAGGGGCCTTGACATCGACCCGCTTTTGTGGTGGGTCTGCAGCCTTGCGGGTCAAACCTCGTACTTTACCGGTGCCAGTACCCGCACCAAGTGAAAGGGAGTTTGGCAGAATGAGGGCTGCCATGGCTACACCGTGGTGATCGTTAGCAGCCGTCACTTCATCGACGGCTACATCAAAAGATTTCACTTCCAAATCCCTACTGGCAAGACGGCGCTGAAGGTTTCTTCGCAAAAGGAGAGAGGTTTCTTCGTAATCAAGTTCAGTGGAGATTGTTGCAACAATTGCACATTGATCGCCTTCCGGTGTCTCACAAGCTGCCCAAGCAACACCAGCGCATGCTGTGGAACCATTCCATGCATAGGCCGTGGCAAGATGACATTCAACCAGCGAGCCCATGGGCAATGGCTGGGGAGCGGTGGCACCGAACCCGAGTGGCAACATCGCACCCTTCATCTCAATGAGTCGAGCATCACCCAAACCAAGTTCCACGAGCCCTTGATCGTAGGCATCTTCTGCATTTTCACCCCATGGAGCTACTGCCGTCATCAGCCATCCTGGGCAAGCGACCGAACTCGAGCGGGCGCCATCATTCGCATACATGGTGTCAAGACAGACGCAACGGGTTCATGAACACCTTGGTCCTGCCCTACGCATGGCGATGAATTCGAGGGCGTTGTTAGCATTGTCCGCCATCGGCGTCGTTCTTGCTGCGGCCATCCTCAATGTGGCACAGGGGGCGACAAGCCTTACGCTCGTGGTTTTGGCCATTACATTGGTGCTTGTCGTCTTCGTGTGGTTTCTGTTCGATGGAACACAACACAAGACTGAATCTGGTTCAACAGCAATTAAGCCGACACAATCTATAGGACGAGGTATTGAGGAGATGAATGGTGCCTCGGAACCTTCCGAAGACATCCCTGATCCGCTTGATGCTGGTTTTGATGTACCACTGATGTGATCACATAAGCCGAACTGTTTCCAAGTTCTTTGGAGCGTATGTCCTGCACTTGTATCGCTCTCGGAGCGTGTGACCAAGTTCGTTACACTTGTGATAATCACCGTGGTGACAAATGATATTCTTTGGCTTAGGCGATAACTGATCGACGAAATCCAATAACTGGCGGCGGTCCGAATGGCCAGAGAAACCGTCAATGGTAACCATTTCGCAACCGATCTTGACAATCTCTGTCTTTCCATTGATGACCATTGGGACTTCGCCGAATCCTTTCTGAAGACGGCGTCCAAGTGTTCCTTCGGCTTGGTATCCGACGAAACACAAGGAATTACGGTCTTCATGCGCCCAGTGTCGGAAGTACTCCATAACCGGTCCACCGTTGAGCATACCGGAAGTTGCCAAAACGATGCATGGTGAGTTGTCCATGATAATGCTCTCTCGAAGTTCACGACCTTTCACAGGACGGAACCATTCACTGGTGAACGGGTTTTCTCCATCGTCCTTAAGCAAGGATTTGCGTAAACTGCTGGTGAGGTAATCGGGGTGGGAGGCGTGAATGGCAGTCGCTTCCTGAATCATTCCGTCCAACCAAACTGGCACTGGTTTGACTTGTCCAGAGCGGAACAGTTCATCGATGGCGATCATGACTTCTTGACTCCGACCAACAGCAAACACTGGACAGATGAGTTTTCCACCACGAGCAATGGTCCTTGAAACGATGTCTTGGAGTTCTTGGTTTGCCTCTTGACGAGAGGGTTGATAATCGCCAGATGCCCCGTATGTCGACTCAATAACGAGCGTCTCAACGCGGGGGAAGCGGGTGTTGGCTGCATCGAAAAGCCACGATTTCTCGTACTTTTGGTCGCCGCTGAAAACGATGTTGTGCTTACCATCACCAATGTGAAGGTGAACAGCAGAAGAACCGAGGATGTGACCAGCGTTGGAGAATGTCAGTTTGATGTCGGGTGCGATATCAGTTGTTTCACCCCAGTTGACATCGACCACGTGCTTCATACAAGTGCGGATGTCTTCCATATCGTATGGGGCTCGCTTTCCTTCCGAACCACCAACCTTCAGGTAATCTGTCTGAAGCAGGAGCATCAAATCTCTGGTTGGCGGAGTGCAGTACACTGGACCACGGTAGCCATACTTGAACAGAACAGGGAGCATGCCTGCGTGGTCAAGGTGGGAGTGAGTCAACACAACTGCATCCAATTTTTCGAGTGGGAGCGCTTCAGGTGCTGTGAAGTACGGCATAGGATCTGTATCCGAAGCAATGTTGACACCCACGTCGATCATAACACGCGATTCATTGGTGGTCACAAAGTGACAAGCACGGCCCACTTCACGGTAAGAGCCGAGTGCTGTGACTCGGGCCCAAGCTGTTCCCGGCCGTTGCGGTCGGTGAATGTTCAATCCGAAGTCCTTGAGCAATTTTCTTCGTTCCGTTGCATTGGCTTGACGGTACCCACGAATGTCGTGGACCGTTTTAGAGATGATTGGAGAGGTACGTTCAACCTTAACCAACCAACCGGTTTGATCACGGATTGCGTTGAGGTTCGCCCCACGTCGGCCAACCGCTTCGCCAGGGTTCATGCATTGGATGATGATTTCACGGTAGCATGAATCAAAGTATAGGTTTGTAATCTCAGCTTCCTCAGGAACGATTTCGTGAACGAGTTTCTTCGCTTCTTCTTCGCTCTTCATGATCGATTCATCAGGGCGGAGGACAATCTTGCGCTTGACACGCTTAGCAATTTTTCCAATCAAGCCATCGCCACCGCCAAATTTGGCGGGGACAGGCGTCACAATCGCTATGTTTCCTGCTTCAAGTTCCACCGTGTAAGGGATGTCTCGAGGAACGACTTTTGCAATCTGGTCTTTCAGTTCTTTAAATGTTAGGCGCATAGTATCCACCGTTTTCCCGTGCTCGCACAAAACATCGTGCACCGACCCCGAGTGGGGATGCAGCGTTGAGCTGCGGGAAGGTGAGGGGGGAAATCTCAAGCAAGGAGCTTGTCAATTTCGCCTTGTTCAATAGCGACATAACCGTCTTTTGCTGTGATTACAGCCAAATCCATGCCGTTGCCGGAGGCCGCATCACGCTGCCCCGACGCGTGGAGGGCGCGGGCGGCAAGTTTCAATGCATCGGTTCGAGACATGCCTTCGCTGAAGCCGTCTTCGAGGACACCATACATGTAAGGGGAGCCAGATCCAGTCGCACAGTACGAGTCTGGGATGGAGCCGCCTGCAGAGTCAATGGAGTAGACATGGCCGCCTTCATCATCAACACCAACAATGAGCAGTTGAACCCAGTGAGGTCGCCCTGAGAGGATGTTGGCAGTGAGGGTCGCTGCGCCCTTAACCGTCATTGGTTGTTGACGGCGAAGTTGGAAAAGAGAAACCTCTGCAGCGAGCGTTCGGGATAGGGATTGTGCGTGACCAACAAGGCCTGCAGTTGTGAGCGCAAGGTTGTCACCAATCTTGAACAATTTTTGTACGCTTTTGTTGGCGATGAAGTGACCCATGGTGGCTCGGTGGTCTGCTCCAACCACAACTCCACCGTCAAAGGTGATGCCGATTGTGCTTGTTCCAGTTTTCAGTACGTTTGGTTGGTTCTCCATCATCATCAATCCACTCTCTAAGCCGACACCTCTTGAAGGTTGAGGCGCATATCCATGTTAATGACCGCCCCTTATCAACCCGCCGAACATTGCGGATTGCAGAGTGATGAATGGAAACCTCTGCCGTGGATACGAATTCATGGGAGTCTTCTTGAGGTGCCGCCTCCAATGGCCTGCTATGCGGCGGCGCAAGAAGGGCAAACGCGATGAGGCCCAGTCCTCACTCGATGCCTTTGCCCAGCCATCTAAACCAGCCAATTCACCCATAGAACCGGCGGTCCCATCAATGCCAGACCTCGACGTGTTAACAAAAGCAGACGAAATGCTTCGACAAGAAGACCGAGCGGCACAAGCAGGCGTGGAAGTTGATGAGCCTCTAAGAAGTTTTGAGATGCCAAGCATGCACAAACAACCAACGTCAAGCCCATTACCAGCAACAACGCAGTTTCTGGATCTCGGCAAGCGTTACCCATATCCACCCATCCCAATCGAAGATGGGGGCCTTGTGCTCCATCGGGCCGTCCTCAAGGACCTCACTGGCTGTGGAACATTATTGGATTGGGTTGCCGATGGTCACGCCGTCATCGTGGAGATGAATCGATTGATGAAGCGGACTGTTGAATTCAATGCTGCCATCGAACAATTAAATCAGTTCATAGGCAATGATTTGGGTGGTGAAATTCTCAAAATGACTCAAACACGATTGCTCCTTCTCCCACCCGGATGCCGCGGTGTTAACGGTGTAGACATGGAAGCCTTCGCTGTGGACCAAGGAAACTTCAGCGAGGGTGGATTTTGATGGAAGAACAACCCGTCAACATCCCTTGCCCTATTTGCCATGTTGAAGGTGAAGTTTACATGATCGCGCATGTGGACGAAATCCCATACTTTGGCGAACACACACAAGTCACCGTTCTTTGCCATTCGTGCGGCTGGCGGCAAACAGATTTTATTCCTGCAGAAGGGAAAAAGCCCGGTGGCTGGAGCCTTGTGGTCAACTCACCAGAGACCCTCTATGCACGGGTGATTCGTTCTTCTTCATGCACTGTAAAGGTGCTTGAACTCGATCTTGAAGTGGCGCCTGGAAGCAACGCTACAGGGTATGTAAGCAACGTTGAAGGTGTACTCAACCGATTTATCGACATCATTCAGATGGTGCTTCGTGACCTACAATCTGAAGTTGAACGAATCAAAGAGAGTGTACCTGTCGATAACGCAGCGCTCGAGGAAGCGATGACATCGGTGATGACCTTGATGAACATGCTTGAACAGATCACGTCGGTTGGAGAGGACAATGAAACATCACTTACCCTCGAGTTACTTGACCCTCATGGCCACTCGATGATTATCCATGAGGAGGCACTTCACCGTGAATTGGATGAAGAGGAACTGCTGGCTCTACCTGTTGGACCTGACCCTGCGGTCTTTTCTTCGGATGATGAAGTCTGATCAACGAGCGTCATTGGCCAAGAATTCCTCAACCAAGTGCGCTGTTTGATCTCGCATCTCATGGAGTTGACCCAGCCAATCCACGGCCCGATCGATGCACAATTGCTTCATTTCACCGGCAAGAAGTTTACCAGAACGGTATTCAGCGTTGATTTCAGCAAGATAGTCATCGTCTTCCTCGAAGAAGTACATCATGTACTGGTAGGCAACATCGAGGTCTGGGTTGCCACCAAGCCTTCGGTGTTCTTCGATGGTTGACTGACCTCCTGAGAATGCCCGTTTAATTTTCTTCTCCACCGTTGCAAGGTCATCGCGCAGGAAGAGCGTTGTCTTTGGTTTGCTGCTGCTCATTTTTTCCCCAGTCATGCCCACGGCAAAATGATGGTATGTTGAAGAAGGTGCGAGAAGGCCCATACCGCCCAAACTTCGCTCGTAAGCCAAGAGCTTCATTCGAATCATGGCCTTGTCTCGTTTGGTGGCGCTTGGAACGTTGACGGTACCTTGCTTTGGATTGGAATTGATGTCAGAATAACCAAGTTCAGTAAGGCACTTGACGATGCCAGCAAACACATTGTTGAGTTTTTGTTTATCGATGCGCCCATTTGGCATTTGCCCGAGAACTGCTGCATTCTCATCGTGAACCGAGAGGGTGATGCTCACACCTGAATGCTTTCCATCATTGACGTTGAACCAGTTTGTCTTTGCTGCTAATCCACGGGTTAAGCGAAGGTGCGGATCTTGGTCAACACCAACTGGGACAACAATTGGACGAAGACCACCATAGTCTTCTGTTTGAGGGTGTAAGATGTCACCAACTTGGACCATTGGTGCTTGAACATGGGCAAGATTTGTGTCCCCACCAAAACCGTAAATTGATTCAAATTCATTCAGATTGGTTCGTTTCCCAAGTTGAAAGCCGAGCCGTTGCACAACGGGTCGAGAGGATTGGAAGTAGACATTTGTTCGCTCGACATCAAGGCCAAGAGCAGCGTAGTTTGCGATGTATTCCTCTAGGGCAATAGCGCGTCCTTTTTCCAATGAGACGCCACGGGTTGCTTGGCTTTCAAGGTCAGCCACAGCAATCGTTACATCCCCGCCTTGTTGTTGGAACCATTTGACTTGGTCGATCACCATCGAGTGACCAAGATGCATTTGTCCACTGGGCATTAACCCCGTAAGCACACCAAATCGATCGCCTTTGCGCTGAGCATCAAGCACTTGATCGAGGTCGCGATGTGCAAATACAATGCCCCTTCGATGCAAGCGAGAAGGATGTTCCATGGTGACATTGTCCATCGATGAAAGACCAAATTGCTCGATGATACGATCATAATCAGTGGATTGAGCGCTTCCCCAAGGGTCAATCACAACATCATCTTGAGCCATAGAGCCACCTCGTATGCATGCGCCTCACGCCTTCCTTGCATCAAGGCTTCGCCCCCTTCAGGGCTCCTCGGTTGGTTTTGACGGCGCTGGCGGTGTGCGGTCCTCTCCTTTTGCAAGTGGCCCTAACCCTTCACGCTTGAGCACAACCAGCATACCAACAATGGTGCTCAGAGCAACGCCAACAGCCACATACTGCAACCAAAGTGAGTCACCAAGTCCTTCTCTTGGCTCGACAAGCCATGTGAACACGAGATGATCATCATCAACAAAGCGCTTCGACCATTTGAACAAGTCATGGGTTTCATGGGCAGCAATGGTCACTGCAGTTGAATGATTGTTGAAGAATGAAGTACGACCAATGACGTCATAGTCAGTCGTACCGTTGTAGGTGATTTCCACAGCGTGACCGTTCAGAACAGAGAGATGGAGGTATTCTCCAGAATGTTGAAAATAGCCTTCAGTGCTCTTGCGAACTCCAGTGATGTTGGCTAACTCACCAGATTCACTTTGAACAGAAACCACATCCATGCCGTTGAAGTCGAGCGTCCAAGTAATGGGCACATTCCATGCTTCAGGGTTCATTGAGGTGCACTCTTGCGTGACTAGAGATTCAAACGTCAAAATGGATTTGTTTGCTTCAGTACGAACCGAGTGGCTGAATTCATGACAGTCATTTACCGTCCAATATGACCATGCCTCGCCCCATGTCGTGAACCATACATCTTCCACTTGCGAAAGGTAGGCAGTGATGTCACGGTCATGGCGAATTGTAGCATCATTCACTCGTCCAATCCAGTACAGGTTGACCAAACCGCCCTGTTCGACCGCTGTTTGCACTTCTTCCACAGAGCCGATGATTTGCTCTAAAGAACCACCTCGGCGCCCGAGATTATACCAATCCCATTTGTCGTATGGCTCATCTGTAGCGTCATGCCATGCTGTCGTGCTCAAGCCCGTCTGATCGCCGTGCACAACAAAACCTTGACCTGCAATTGTTGTGTGTTGTGCCATCGTCAAACCATCTGGTGTGTAGGTGGAAAGAGGGCGGCTGTCCCAGCTGCTGGCTCGCACTCGTTCTTCGATGTAGGTGCGGCATTCAAGAGCTACAGCGCCTGGGTCTGCTTGCCATGACAAACCTGGAATGCTATGGCAGCCAAATTCATCGCCAAGGTCCAAACGATCTTGGGCAAGGGTCGTTGTGAGCCAGCCATCTTCTTTCCATGCAGTATCCGCAAGTGCAACGGGGCTCCAAGCCACACAGACCAAACATGCCAACACACTCAGTGTTAACATTCGATGAACCGGCGATGTACGGGGCCCGTTCATGGTTTGGGCTCAAGCCGGAGTGTTTTGATTCTTCGCACCGATTTCGTGCTCAGTTAGCATCGAAAAATCACCACATGGAGGCACATCAATGCGGGAAGCCATAAATCACATCATTCGGCCGAAGCATCATGGAGACCCATGACGGCCTTGCTTCCGCTTGGATGTCCATGGAGCAACATTGGCGCATCCCAACCACCGGTGTAAAGATGCCAAGAACACCTAGTTACAGCCTATTGCGATGGGTGATATCACCACTGCTTCGCCCGCTAGTCAATACCAAAATCAACGGAGTAGAACGCATTCCAAGAAAAGGAGCGGTCATTTTGGCCGCCAATCACTTGTCACATGTTGATCCGATCATGGTCATCGCCTCTGCCCGCCGTCCAGTTCGGTACCTAGCAAAAGATGGACACTTTCGCAACATAGCACTTCGCACCCTCATGCGAGCGACCGGTCAAATCGAGACAAAACGCGACGAGGGAGGCGAGCAAGCCTTGTCCAACGCTGCCGATGTTCTCGATGCAGATGCTGCCTTGGGAATCTTTCCAGAGGGGACTCGCTCAAAGCGAACAGAAGCACCGTTCTTACTCCCTGGCAAAACCGGTGCAGCACGACTTGCCGCATCCTATCCACACGCTGTTGTTGTACCAATTGCCTTGTTGGGCACACGCGACGTCATGGAGCCACAACGGCACAAGTGGCCTCGCCTGCATCGCAGAATCACGATGAATGTTGGCGAAGGCGTGACCTGGTTGACGTGGTTAGCACATGAACACGGCGGAGCGATGACAAAGGAAACCTTAGAGGAAATTGCTGGACTTGAAGACCACGAAATTCGAGCACAACTCGCACAATTGTACCGCAAGTTCACCGACCAATTGATGGAAAGCATGCTTCAACTTGGGGCGCCTTGATTTGATTGTTTAATTATTGTCGAATGGGTAGCGTGTGTGAAACCTATAGCAACTCAGCTTGGGGAGCTGATGCTCTTTAGCGGTGCCTGTGAACAACAAATTAAGGCGGAATTACGGGGCTTAAGTCTCCTGATTGACATTGTCAACCAATCACCAAACTGGGGAATTGAAACCCATTCAGAACGACCCTTTCTCGTCTCAAGGGATGGTCCACCAGGTATTTCAGTGGACATATTCGAATCGATGAAAGCGAGGATCCTCGGTGGTGACCCCCACTTGAGAATCAGCATGGCGATGAAAGAAGTCTGTGTATTGAGAAAAGAATCGGATGTGCTGACACCGTCAACTGATTCAATGATTAGCCTCGTGTTGCTTGGAAATATGGATTGGCCGTTGAGCCATACGCCGACGACATTGAAGAAGAAATCAATGGCTAAGAACGAACTGCCAAGGCAGTTCATTGCCGATGACATCTACTACAACCATACCGACCATGAAGCAATCGAAGCATCGCAGAATGAGTACGCTGCTGGCCGACATATGAACGCCATTTCCCTGATCGGTGCGATGGCTCGACGTTGGTATGTATGTCGTGATTGGCCGTTCGAGGTCATACGTCCACTGATTGCTGAGGTAATTGCCGATTATGACCCGAGTCATGTGCGGCAATACATCGAAAATCCAGAATGCTCGGATGATGATTTATTTATTCAATTGTGAAGCAAACCCATCACGAACCCTCAAGTGCTTCCGTTCTAACCAAGGTGTGGTGAGTCCATGCAAGAGTACCATGAACTGATTCAAAGAATCCTTGATGAGGGTGAAAAGAAAGGTGACCGAACAGGCACAGGTACGCTTTCCGTGTTCGGCCACCAAATGCGATTTGACCTCTCGAAAGGCTTCCCAATGGTGACGACCAAGAAGTTGCACCTGCGCTCAATCGTCCATGAATTGCTGTGGTTTTTGAAAGGCGATACGAACGTCGCCTATCTGCAAGAAAATGGCGTCCGGATTTGGAACGAATGGGCCGATGAGAACGGGGATTTAGGTCCCGTCTATGGCAAGCAGTGGCGACGCTGGGAATCAAAGGACGGACGAATCATAGATCAGGTTGAACAAGCCATTGACATGATCAAAAACAATCCCAACAGCCGTAGAATCATCGTCTCGGCTTGGAACGTTGGTGAACTTGATGAAATGGCGCTCATGCCCTGCCACGCCTTCTTCCAATTTCATGTGGCCAACGGCAAACTCAACTGCCAACTCTACCAGCGCAGCGCCGATGTCTTTCTCGGTGTGCCGTTCAATATTGCATCCTACGCATTGCTTACGCACATGATGGCACAGGTCTGTGGTCTCAAGGCTGGCACATTTGTTCACACCCTCGGTGATGCGCACCTTTACAGCAACCATCTTGAGCAAGCCAACCTCCAAGTTACCCGTGAGCCGATGGACCTACCACAACTCAAACTCAACCCCAGCATCACCGATATTGACGGTTTCACCTACGACGATATTGAAGTGGTTGGCTACGAACACCATCCACATATTTCAGCGCCAATTGCAGTGTGAGGTGGTCAAATGTTCACAATGATTTTCGCTTGCGATACCAATGGCGCTATTGGAAAGGATGGCGACTTGCCTTGGCGGCAATCAAGCGATTTGCAACACTTCAAGCAAGTGACCATGTCAAAAACCATCGTCATGGGTCGAAAAACCTGGGACAGCCTGCCAAAGGCCTTGCCTGGCCGACGCAACATCGTCATGACGAGAACTGCACGAGAGGACGTCGAAGTTTTGGATTACGAAGCCATTCTCGCTCTGGGTGAGGATGAGGAACTGATGATCATTGGTGGCGGAGAAATTTACGCCTTGTTTATGGAGCATACAAAGGAGATTCACAAAACAATCATTCACACCACCGTCGAAGACGCTGACACCTTTGCTCCTTCAATGGAAGGTGAAGGTTTCCATTTGATCGGTGAACGTCATGTGCCTGCAGGTCCAAGAGACGAACATCCAATGACATTCCAACACTGGATACGCTGATCATTCATCAGGCGAGTATTCAGTGACCCGAAGCCCCAAACGGCCTTGCCGAGATGGACGCTGCATGATTTTGGCGTACTTTGCTTCAAATGCTGCCTTGAGGTCAACTTCCATGGCGACGGCGTGCCCCATCATTAACAGGAGGACGTCAGCCATTTCTTCGGCACAATCTTCCAATGGTTTGCCCTTGGTCACAGCTGCTGCAAATTCACCGAGCTCTTCAACGGTAAGCGCAATTCTGTAACCCATATCATGCCCATTGTTGGCCTCGAAGTCATGCTTGTGATGAAAAGCGGCGACCTTCTTCATCATGACATCCCATTCATGTTCTGGCTCATGAGCCATCCATTCGTCAACACTCTTACCTTGCATGACATAGCCTTGCATCGAAGGAGGTTAATGCCTTCGATGCTCACATTGTCAACAAGTGAAGCATACAAGCCCATACCGGAGCAAGCCTCCTGTTGGCTTGGGAAGAGACGCTGTGATGGTCAAGATCTTGGCTGGCATTTCCAGGTTCCCGTCCAGCAGCCCAATTCGAAGATATGCACACCGCTGCGTATGGGAGGTTCAACTCTCGCGCCAATTTCACTTCGCGAGGCATCGTCATGCCAACCATATGTCCGCCCAGTGTATCGATGGCATCAATTTCAGCTTTGGTCTCAAAATGCGGACCTTGGGCAAGCCAGTAGGTGTAGCGCATTCGCTCCTTTGCGTCGAAGTCCTGAGCTGTACGCAACACACCTTCAAGCGCAGCATTGAGTTCAGAGTCGAATGGGTCAGTCACCGATGTGAAGACTGCAGCGTCGTCATGAAAGGTGCTTTGATGACCAGTGAAATCGATGTATTGGTCGGCAAGAGCGACCTTGCCTGGAGGGAAATCTTCTGGGATTGCACCGACAGAACACACAGCCATCACCCCCTCGCAACCAGCGTCAGATAACGCACGAATGTTGGCACGGTGTTCAATCATGTGTGGCGGGCGACTTGGTGCACCGTGGTTATGATGGCGTTGAAGGAAGATCAGTTGCTTCTTTTCTTCGCCTTTTGAAAGTTCCATGCAGGTCAATGGCACTTCGCCATAGGGCGTTTCAACCATCACATCATCACGTTGAATGAGGTTCAAACCATGAGCACCGAGTTGCTCACCCAAGGTCATGTCAATGAGTCCTGTACCACCAATCACACCGAGCCGTTGCATGTTCATTCCACCTTGCCTTAGTTGCTATCAACCCTGTGGCTGTACAGCCACCGGGACCTTGCTTTCGCTGGTCACTTGAACGAGGCGGGCCATAGGGGCTTCACTCGTTGAGGCGGGCGATCAAGTCTGCCTTCTTTCCAGAGACAGGCTTTCCAGCGGCCTTGAGCAGTTCCTTCAACTCAGCAACGGTCATGCTGCTGTGGTCGACGGCGGCTGCTTCCTCAGCAGGTGCTGCTTCCTCAGCAGGTGCTGCTTCTTCGGCAGGTGCTTCTTCAGCAGATGCTTCTTCAGCAGGTGCTTCTGCCTTTTCTGAAGCAGGTTCCATTGCTTCTGCGGCGTCGAGGATGGAAGGGGCGTTGTCGCCGTCTTCTTCTTCGTCTTCCATTGCTGCTGCAAGTGCTGCAGCCTTCTTTGCTTTGAGTTCAGCATCACTTCGTGCTTCTTCAGCGTGAATCTCGTCAAGGGTCTTACCGCTATCAGCAACAACACCTGATTGCAGGAGTTGGCTCTTACGAATAGCGACGCTCTTCACAGGGTAGATTGGTTTGACAGCCTTGCGGATTTCTTCTTCCATGGTGCCGTCCAAAATTTGAGTTTGAATCTTAGCGTAGGTTGACTTTGCAGCGAAAGCGATAATCAACTCACGTGTTTTAGCACGCATGGCTTGCTTGATCGAGGTCTGGACACGCTTTTGCGTGATGATCAATGGCTTCAATCGGATGAGGTATCCGTCGGTGGATACGACATCGACGACATCGTCGACCTTTCCTCGGTAGCGGCGGATTTGTCTGCGGATGTGGTCGGTTTGGTGGTGGTGACCGATGAATGTGGTTAAGGCGTCTTGGCCAACACATTCTGTGACACGGAATCTTAGGATCACGTGCATCTTGGTGAAGTCACCATTGAATTCTTGCTGCGTCATTTCGTACACACGGCCCATGATACGCTCATCGGACTCGCCCAAAGTTTCTCCAATTTTCTTAAATTCCCATGGATTGCGAGGTGCACGAATCGTGTACCAGCGCTTCATCTTCCACTTGTCTCGTTGCTTACGTGCTGCTGCACGTGCCTTTGCACTTACTTTCTTTGCCATGGGATCAACTCTGGGTGTGTGTATTGCGGGGGCTACCCCACTTGCACCCCTGCGACAAACCTCCCCTATTTCAAGAACCCCCTGCGAACAGAAAGCGTTCACCCCAAGCAAAACGAGGCATAGAAGGCAACAAAAACTGGATTTTTCTTCAACATATGACAGTCGATTGTTGACCCGTTTGGTCGCTAATCGCTGCTGTAAAGCACCAATACAGTTTGCTGAATGTTGAGGTAATCCTGACCTTCCTCAGGGATAATTCGCAATTCATGCAAAAGATAGGTGTTGAAGTGAATGGTCTGCCAGGTGTCCTCGCCCCCATCCTCTGCTGTACCACCCTTACTTTGGCAAGTGTCATCAAGCTCATCAACAATATTCCATGAGAATTCGACCGTTTGACCTCCCCCCCCAATACCGTCAACGAGGCTTGGATTTTCAACCGTTGATTCGATTTCAATAGCAATTGGATGAATGCCTCCGTTGTTTGGTGTGGGGTTGAAAGGCAAAACTGCCGGATCGTTTGTTTTCGCTTCGGACCAATCTATTCGAAGATCAACACGAATGGAAACCACTTGACTCGTTCTCACACCAGATGCATCGACAGCAAACAGGGTCACGTTGTGTATGCCGTGCTCGTCAAAGGCATAGGAAAGAGAAGATGCAACCCCTGCATCCACGGTGATGGTTTCTGTACCATCCATTGACTCAAGGCCATAGGTCTCAATCGTAAGTGAGGAAGTGGTCTTTGAAAAATCAAATTCAATTTCGACTTCTTCGAGAGAAATGCGTTCACCATCGACATAGGTTTCGATGACAACCCCTGAATCCGATTCATACTCGACGACGAAGTCGATTATTGCATCATCTTCAGATGACTCAAGGCAACCTGCAAGCGAGGAGGAGGCAAAAAGAATCAGCACAAGCACTGACTTCCATTGACCCATACAGTACGCTCCTCGCCGAGGTATAAAATCTCAACGATGAACAACAAAAACAGGTGCAATGCCTTGAATCGCTGCTTCGACACCTTTGAATGGTCTTGGTTGGTGGTTGGCTTAATGGCACGACGAGCCCTCCCCCTCGCCCTCGTGCTCTTGATGCTCTTCTCACTGACAATTGGTCATGTTGCTGGCCAAACGGAGGCCGACAAGCAACCCAGTCCAGAGCGTTCAACCATGTTCATCTGGGGCGATAGTGGCCTCGATACAGGTCAGTGTTTCAATCATTTTTCATCAGAAGGCGAAACTGAGGTTGGCTTTGGAGAGTATGAAGACACTGAAAATATCGATTTTTCTTGCCCCCTCGAGGATCCCTTGGTCACACCGATGCACCTTGATTCGGACGGGGTCATTTCCTTCAAATTTGGATTTTTGATTCAATCCTCAGAAACAAGCGGTGGCGAAGAACTCACGCTTTCCTTCAATCGAGGAAGTGAAGTACTGGCCTCTAAAGAATTCCTAATTCCGACGTTTTCTAACGAACAACTCACATGGCAAATTGACATTACAGAGAACATGACCTTTTGGGAACAAGGGAGTGTACCTGAACTCAATGTTCAATTCAATAAGCCAGCCCCGACCTTCCAAGAATGTCTTGACCCAAACAAGGCGATTGCACAATGCGAGCCTAAATTCCGAATCTACTACAGCGATAACAACGAAGGCCTCGACGTCGAGGGCAGCTTCCCCGTTGTCAATGCATCCAATCCAAGCGGCCCCTCTGTAGATCAGGATTCAGAAGCATTGAGCGTGGGCACTGGCGTTATTTCCGGCCTTGTATTCTCGCCTTGGTTCATCGGTTTATTCGCCTTTGTCGGCTTCATTTCCCTCAACCGTGATCGATTCCAAATGGGGATGGTGTTGGAAGAAGAGGAAGACGAAGCCTCTGGTGATTCCTCATCAGAAGGAGAAACATTGGTTGACAGTTATCGCGCTCGAGTGTTGACGTTGTGCGCTTTGTATGTGGCTCAAGGCATTCCCTGGGGATTCATTACCATCGCTTTTCTCACCTTCTTGGCAGACAAAGGTGTTGGTGCCTCTGAGTTGGCCTTGATGCTCACGCTTGGCACACTACCTTGGTCGGTCAAATTCCTGTGGGGCCCTGTCATCGACCGTTTTCAATACCCCTCGATGGGACGAAGGCGTCCATGGATTCTTCTTGCTCAGAGTGGAATGATTGTGGTGCTTGCCTCGATGATGTTGATTCCAAACCCAGAAGAAAACGTTCTGACTATGGCGTGGATGTTCCTTGTCTACAACATCTTCACATCGCTGCAGGATGTCAGCACCGATGCGCTGGCAGTTGATGTATTGCAGCCACATGAGATGGAGAAAGTCAACAGTTACATGTTCACTGCAAAGTCAGTTGGTGGCATCATCGGTGGCGCAGGTCTTGGCTTGGTGATTGGAACACTTGGCATCAAAGGGACCATTTTGTTGCAGATTCCTATCCTCGTGGTCATTATGCTGGTGCCGCTCTTGATGACGGAACGACCGGGAGAGAAACGGTTCCCGTGGAGTGAAGGCGACGCTGAAGTGGAAGTGAGTTCCGAAGAACGTGATTTCAAGGATATCGTTGCCAAAATCAAGATTGCTTTTTCAATGCGTTCGGCACAATTGGGCATCGTGTTGAGCGTCGTTATGTCGCTCTCGTTTTTCCTGATTCCAGTTTTGCCCCTTCTCTTCGTTCGAGAATTAGGGTGGACTGTTGAACAATTCAATGTCACCAAAGGTGGTCTTATCCTTGTCTTCACCATGCTCGGCTACCTTGCCGGTGGCCAACTTGGCAAGCGCTTTGGTGGCAAATCGGTCATCATTTACGGCGCCTTATTCACTGCGCTAACGACCTCGCTTTGGGGCATGAGTGAGTCGATGTGGAGCAGTGGTACCTTCATGATGGTCATGTGGTCGATTCGTACCTTTGCTTGGGGTCTTGTCACGATCAACATCTACTCGCTAGTGATGAGGGTGACGTGGAGCGAAGTTGGTGGCACGCAATTCACTGCCTACATGGCAATGATGAACCTCTCCTCCATCATCGGATACCAGTTAACCGACCCAATCTCGTCGCGCTTTGACTACCCTACACTCTTCCTTATCGCAGCGGTAATGGAAACATTCGTCATCTTTGGCGCCCTGTTTATCGATCCGGGTGAAACTCGAAGGGAATTAGCAACATCATCGGCCGCTAACTTGAGCGAAAACAGCAACGGTTCAACCAGCACAATTTGATAACTAACCGCCTCAAGGCGAGAGCATGACAAAATCTGTCTTTGTGAAATTTGTGTCCGAACCTAAGAATGACAAAATGAAGTCCATTGTTGGCTTGGCATGCGCTGCCCAAGCCGTCACTGATGGCCATGATGTGAGTGTCTTTTTTGCCGCAGCTGGAACTCGATTGCTCGACCCAAGTTACCTTGCAGAACTTGGGGAAGAGATCCCTATGGTTTCCGATTTCATGAACACGCTCATTTCTGGTGCCACACTGTACCTTTCGTTCGCCTCCATCAAAGCAGTCCTCGGTCACAGCGAAGGAGATGGTGCGTTGATTGTAGCCGATGATGGCGTGCAATGGAGCGGCCCACCCGGTGTGATTGCGCTTGCAACCGCAGCAGATGTTCAATTGACATACTGAGGACAAATACTCTGATCAGGCGATCATAGTAACACATGGCTCAACATCAAACCTTGGGTATCAAATAGAAAAACTCCCAGAAACAACAGGTGACCCGATTGCAACGAGAATGTGACCCTGTTTTTGCTCGTGTTGACAAACTCCTCGCTTTATTGACTAAATCGAAGTTATTGCACATCCTCTATGTCTTAAACGCAAAGCAACAACCATTGCGATTCACAGAACTCAAGCAAATTGTAGGCAGTTCCTCGACGACGATATCGCGTCGGTTGGATGAACTTGAAAATAACGGCTTAGTAACCCGTAAAGTCATTGGGACTTATCCAAAAACTGTCGAATACAGCATGACTGAAGATGCTCAATGCCTCGCGCCTTGCATTCAATCCATGTATGATTGGGTGGTCGAGCGAGACGTCACCTTGCTTTGAAGATGTCATGCAATCGCAGACCATCATCAATCATCAAATACCACGCAGCCGACCCTCACCCATGAGCCTCCATCACATCACTTGGCGAGCCACGGCGAGTGGCCTTGCTAATGAGAACGTGGTTGCTGATGCTTTGGCGTGGTTAATTGGCGATGATGAAGCGGTCGAGATCGAGCGCACCACCTCATACCACGGAGCAGAACTTCACATGATTGAAGCCAAAATTTCTCGAAAAGGACCTGCCCTCAAGGCACTTGCAATGCTGGGGGGTGCGAACCTCCAAACTATTCTTGAAGAACTCGAACAGCGACTTGATGAGTCGAATACAATTCATTTCCGCCTCGACTTTAACGCCTTGATCGATGGTGTGGTTCAACTTGCCGAAGGCGATGGGCCAACCGTCAAAGGCCAGACAAAGGTACAGGTGTTCCCCGGCCAAGAAGGTGC
>CBFIIS010000020.1:0-28531 GCA_965662715.1 Candidatus Poseidoniaceae archaeon
GCCAAATTGCCAACATGGATGCAAAACTTGAGACGCAAGTCAACGAGGCCATCGAGTTCTTCCCGGGTCGCGTCAAGCGAGACCAGTGGGCCAACCAAGCGAAAATTTTGCTTGGTGAAGATGTAAAACTCGATGAGAAGGCACTCAAGCAGGCCGAAGAACTTGAACGAGTGGCCAAGAACGCTGAGAGCATTGACTTCGCAACACTTGGTGTTGCCTCCTTGGATGAAAAGGACGACCTTCAGACCATCAAGGGCATCGGTCCGTTCATCGCAGAAAAGTTGTATGCGCTTGGTATTTACACCTTTGAGCAGGTTGGAAACATGACTTCAGAGATCGAAGAACAGGTCAACAAGGCCATCGAATTCTTCCCAGGTCGTGTCAAGCGAGACGAATGGGCAAAGCAAGCAAAGGAACTTCACAAGACTAAGAAGTGATTGTTGACACCTTGAACTCACTCAAGTTGAGCTGGCCCCTGCAGAAGCAAGCCAACCCATAGGAGCGCAAGCAAGACCCCACAGATTTGGAAGACTCGCTTTCCTCTGGTTTCGTGAGTAAAGAAATTGGACAAGCGTGCGCCAAGAAAGGTCCAGCCAATCATAGCTGCCACACAAACGCTCAATGTGATGCTGAGAATTGTGAGAATACCCTGCATACCACCACCCAATGGTTGAATGTAATTGCTCATCAAGATAATGACAAAAGCCCATTCTTTTCCGTTGACGAATTGCATACCAATGCCAACCTTGACCCCTAACATCGCATCAATACCCTCGGTGTTGATGGTGCTTGGATTGAATCGGAACATGCCGACGGCCATTGCAGCAAGAAAAATCATTCCAATCCAGTGGAGAATTATCAGTGCTTTTGGGTAATAAAAATTGAGTGAGTTAACAAGTAAACCAACACTCAATTCAATGGTGACAAAACCAATCACCATGCCCCCAATCAATGGGACATTGCTCCTTGGCCCAAACATGCCTCCATGTGCAAAACATGTGAGTGCATTAGGGCCTGGGGTGATCAGAGCAACACCAAGAATCAGCATTACTCCACCAAGTGCTGTGTAGTAATCCATTGAATGCCCTCGTCGTTCAAGGGCGTTAATCAACGCTATGAACATTCTCTCGGCTACAACGCACAAAGGAGAGGTTTAGACAACTTCGAAAAGGACACCACCAGTGTAACTTCAGTCAAGTGGATCAGAGATGCCTTCCTCGCCAAGGGTCCACTTGAGCGTTTTGATGACGCCATCAAGGGCCTTGTGGTTTCGTGCGGCTTCTTTCATACCTTCACGGTCACCGTTCTTACGGCATTCTCTGAACCAATCCTTCCATTTTTTTCTCTTGATTTCTGCACGACCAAGCATCTGCTCAATCTCGTCCCAAGTTCGCTCGTAGGACCGATAAGGGGTTGCAGAGGAATCTGACATAAGAATCGAGTCATGCCGACAACCCGGGGTTCTTAACATCAGTGCCTACAAGAATCACACATCGTTTGGGATTCGGGCTTTGATGACTGAGCCGTTCGGTTCGATGACAACGTCGTCTCCAATCACTGCATGGCGAATCACTGCACCCTGACCCACCTTCACATTTCGACCGAGCACTGAATGTTCGATGATTACATTCGAATCGATCTTACAACCGGACATGAGTAGAGAATCCTCGATCTTCGCGCTGTCATCCACAGCCACGCCATTCGAAATCACAGAACCTGAGACATTGGCGTTCAAATCTACGCCGGGGGCAAAGTAACTTCCTGCGGAACTAAACCTTCCTTCTGGAACAGGAAACGGTAGGGTGTTCTTGCCTTCGATCAAAGCATGCTGTGCACGAATCAATTCAAACGGATGGCCGACATCAAACCAAACGCCATCAATCGTTTTGGCGTACATCGGCCAACCCTTTGCAAGGACCATAGGAAACAACTGTTTGCTGAAATCGAACTTCTCACCCTCTGGGACCAAAGCCAAAACCTCTGGTTCAATGATGTACAAACCAGCATTGATAACATTACTAAATGCCTCTTCAGGCTTCGGTTTTTCTTTGAATTGGCGTATGAATCCTTGGCGTAAATCTCCATCTAAATCACCTTGATGATCTTCGGAAAGACCAACAATTCCAAACTCGGTTGGATCTTCAACTTCCCACAACGCCATGGTCACCTTAGCTCCATTCGCTTTGTGTGCTTTGAGCAAGGCTTGAATGTCAAATGAGGCAACTGAATCACCAGAGCCGACAATGAACGTCTCTGTCAGTTCATCGAGCAGCAAGCGAACGCTTCCTGCAGTTCCCATTGGAACCGCTTCTTGATTGATTCGAGCAGTAATTCGATCATCGGACCAGTTGGAGACATGGGCAGAGAGTTGCTCACCCTTGTACCCAGTTGTCACGACAAGCCTGCTGACTCCGGCGTCGATCATGGCGTCCTTGACGAAATCGATGACAGGGCGGCCAAGCACCTCAACCATTGGTTTTGGACGAGTGAGCGTCAACGGTCGCAGACGGGAACCTTGTCCGCCTGCCATGATGACGCCATGCAAAAAGCATCCCTCAGCGGCGTCGAGAAGCATTCATGTCAATGCGACGCATCGACTTCTTTTTGGAAGACTTTCCACCTTTCTTGACAACACCTTGAGCGTCACCTTTACCGGTGCCACCAAAGGTCACTGAGCCTTGATTTTGAAGGCTAGAGAGGAGGGCATCTGCAACATCTTGTGATTCTGCACCGGTCTTCATCTCCGACTTCACAGCTGCATTGTGATCAACCATCCAAGACTTGCGCTCGTCTCGAGCCATGTTGAGTTTGTCTCGAATCTCGTTGACGTTAACCATCATTTCTGTAATCTTTTCATGAGTCTGATCCGACTTCTTTCGTAGTTCAACGAATTCGTTGTGGAATCGATCACCTTCTGCTTTCAGGAAATCACGGTGGGTGAATGCCTCGTCAACTTCCTTGGACATTGCGTCTGCACGACCAACGGCTTCAAGCATGGCTTGGTGAGATGCATCGGCTTCTGCTTTGAGCGTCTTGATGGCGGTGTCCATGTCGCTCAAATCAACTGCAATCATCTCAAACTTGACGACTTCTGGTGCAAGTTCTTCGATGCGGCGCTTCATTTCCTTGATTTTCTTGATCATTTCTTTTTCCTTCTTCTGACCAACAGATGAAGTTTCAAATGTCTTCTCAAGACTGGCGACTTCTTGCTTAAGTGAAGCGTATTCTGCGGTTGCAGATTTCTTATCGCCCTTTTCCTTTCGCTGTCCCTTGGCTTGGCCTATGATGTCACGAAGTTGTGTTTGGATTGCGTTGCGCTTCTCCTTATGCATTTTGATTTCTGCTCGAATGGCCTTCACCTCTGCAAGGACAAGGTCGACCTTCTCTCTGTGCTCCTTGTATTGGCCTTGAATGGAGTTGCGCTTGTCAGCAGCGGTACGAGCTTGGTCACTGTAGGCATTACGGGTGTCACGCAACTTACGAACACGAGCCTCCATCGCTTGTAATTCGTCCCTTAGGTCCGAATCCGGGTTTGGTGTAGCATCGTCCTTCATTCCGCGCATGGTTTGTCCATAGCGTAGCCCATTTCAAGGCTACGGAAGGACCTCGCCCTCAAAATTAGCTCAAAGAGCGTTGAAAATATCTCTGATTTTGATGAACGCACCAAGTAAAATGCCCAGACCGCCGAGAACAGTAGCGCTCAATGAACTCGATGCTCGAACACGCTCTCGGTACTGTGAACGGACCCTGACATTGATCTGTCGACCGATGAGGAGATCACCACTTTGCTCCTCAAGCCGCACTGAAACCGTAGCCTCTCCAAATCGCTCAGGAAGCAGCGATTGCCAAGCCATCGTGCCATCGCGTAAAAGCCCCGACATCAAACCAAGAACGTCATCATCACCTTCTGCTGCAAGTGGAAGGGTTTTGTTTGACCACCAACGCTGTTCACCTGGTTCCAGTTTGTAGGTCATGGCTAGGTCGTGAGGGCGGAAATCAGGGGATTGCACTCTAAGCACAATGGTCTTAGCCTCATCAGATAGGTTGTGAATTAGGGTGAAGAGATTCGCCCGCTCGTGAACCACATTCTCCATGTCCACCTCGAATACGATGTCTTGTGTCGTCGTATCTCGGCCTGCGCCAAGGTCTTCCTCTATGCGGCCGATCATTCTGAAGAATGCAGGACAAGAACGCTCAACGTGGTGAATAATGGAGAGCCATTCTTCCATTGTGAACACCGGATGGTTTCGAACCACATCCATTCCCTTTTCATTGAGCACTTCTGAAAGCTCATTCTCCATGGTGTTGAAATCCAATCCTTTCGAATGCCTGTACAAAGTCATGAGA
Source organism: Candidatus Poseidoniaceae archaeon (assembly GCA_965662715.1). Taxonomy (GTDB): domain Archaea; phylum Thermoplasmatota; class Poseidoniia; order Poseidoniales; family Poseidoniaceae; genus MGIIa-L1. The sequence goes on from CBFIIS010000020.1 coordinate 4,348, forward strand.
AGTTTTTCTCGAGCGAATGGAGCATCAATCTTGGGTAAAATATGTGATTCGATTTCCTTGGAATAGACCTCATATTCAGAGCGTAGAAGAGGGTCCATGTGTGTCTTCACCAAATCGCTGAAGACCATTTCCAACGTCGAGGGGTGAATTGGAGGATTGTATGCGTCAAGCAACCCAGTGCGCTCGTCCATGTTGAACGGGCGAGAACGAGTGGACATGTGTTGGCCGAGCGATAGCAAAGTGAATGAGAACGAGAGCAAAAGCAAGATACGCCCATTAATTGTCACTATGTTGACGTAGAAAATGCCCACGAGTAACAATGTGGAGAGCACAGCATAGGAAAGTGAGAGCGTATGTTTGGCACGGACACTCGTCATGTGGTGAGCGAGTCCTTCGTAGCCGTGAAGGGACTGAACAGCACGATGTTCGTCGTTCAATCGCTCAACCTCGGATTGGAAACTGGCAATCGAAAGATGGGTTCGGTGTCGATGAATAATCTGAGTGATAATGTAGCCAAATAGAATGACAAAAGTCAACGAAATCAAGGCCATTGCAAACGAGAGGTTCACCGTAGGTTCGATCTTCGACCACCAGTCTGGTGAGGTTTGGGCATAAGCCAGAGCTCCAAAGGAGGTGAGGAACGAGAATGCGGGTAAAAGAAGCAACAATCGGAGGCCTGAACCGACCAATTGTCGGTCCAGTGCGAACCAAAATCGTTCGGAGGTAAGAATAGATTCCCCATTGGATTGCGCCGGGACTTCCTCATCGACCATGTTTGCTGCATGGAGGCTGTGTTCTAAAGCCTTACATCGATATTCAATCTATGAGGGGCGAAACAGCACTTGTGAAAGAAGTTCCGAATCGAACTCGACCCGTGTACCATCTCCAAGTGCAAAACCTTGGCTGTCCCTTGAAATGATTGTACCCATGGTGAGGCCTATGGATTCGAGCATAGTTTTGCTGACGGGCGCCATAACCATGGCTTTGAGGACACCTATGTCCCCGACGTTCATCGAAGACATGGGACGGATTTCACTGTGCTTCGCTTCGATCCGCTCAAGGATGTCTTCGGTTGGAGCAGGTATCTCACGACCACTTGGATCTAAATCTGGACGGCCCAATAACAGCGAGAGGGCCACTTCAAGATCGTCATCAATCGCATGTTCAAGCCTGCATGCAGTGGCATGGGCATTGCCATCGAAAGGTAAGATCTCCAGCAGCACTTCTGCCAATCTGTGCTTGCGCTTCATTCTCCTACCATGTATCAAGCCGCTCTCAGTGAGTCGAGCACCTTTGTATGGCGTGTAGTCGACAAGGCCCTTCGAAGCCAACCTCTGAATCATTTCTGTTGCGGAAGCAGGAGAGACCTTCAGGGAACCCGACAGATCGCCTGTTCGAACGAGTGCCTCGGAATCTCGTTCATAGAATTCATACATTGTTTCGAGGTACTCGTCCTCAAACTCTTGAAAATGGCCACCACCCATACTTCACACCCTTTGGTTGATGGTTAATCGTTCGCCTTGAAAATATGTTCGCACGCTGGACAACGAACAGAACCCTCATAATCGCTCGGTACGCGCAAGGATTGAGCACATTCCGGACATGAGACCTCAACCTTTTCATCGACGATTTCGACTTCTTCTTCCTCAGGTACCTCTTCCTCTTCTTCGTCTGAAGTGCCTTCGACTTCAAAACTGTTTGAGCAATCAGGACAGCGGACTGAACCCGTGTAGGATGCTGGGACCCTAAGTTGACGCGCACACTCCGGACAACCGATCTGAATCTTCACATCAGAAACAGCAGATTCAGCTGCTTTCTTTGGTTTCATCTTTGATTTGGGCTTGGATTTTGAAGACGGATTGAGGGCTTGGTTTTGACGAATACGAACCGCTGCAACAATTGCACCGGCAAGAGCGATTCCACCAAAGAGCCCCACCCACGGGAATTCAAAGGCATCTTCGACGACAACCGCTTCTGCAGAAGTAAAGGAACCAAGGGTCGTAAGTTGTTCACCTCCAACAGCCCACACCGCTTCTAATTTGACGCGGGTGCCCTCAGGCCAATCCAAGGTGAAGGACATGGTGGTCGATTCACCAGCATCGAGGGCGTCAGTCGCCAAGGTAGCGTAGAGCGTTCGATCTTCACCCAGCAAGAGGATTTCACCAGCAACTCCGCTGACATCGCCTGTGTTGGAAAGCGTCACTTGGACAGTGGCATCTTGGCCTGCAGTGGGGCGCGATGGTGACGCCAGTTCACTCATAGAAATTCTATAGATGGGGCGGTCCGAGGGGACAGATTTGCTATTGCTGGATGGTCCAAAGGCTTCGATCCAGTCAATCGCATCGGCACGTACCGAGACCCGATCTGCATCGACAAAGCCGAGAACGAGCGAGCCGCTGGTCACGCCTGGTGTGAGTGTGACATCATAATCGAGGAGGTAGATATCCCCCGAATTGAAGTAGCCGATTCGGATTCGAACAGAACGATCAACCCCTTCACCTAGGGTCACAGACCAATCCATACTCACGCCAGTCTCTGCATCCCAAGATACATTCTCAACGTTAGGAATCAACGCTTGTGTCGGAGCAACAGGGACCGTGATGGAGCCGTTGAGCCCTTCGTCGATGCTTCCGTCAGGTGATACAAGACGCCAAGTAATGATTTGATCACCATCAGCAAGCATTGGAACGATGACAGAAACTTCTCCAGCAGCATCGATGGCGAGCGTCAACATTGGGCTGGTGTAGACGGATTGGCTGGTTGTGCATTCGAGTGCAACGCTGCCCTCAAGATCACCGTGGTTTCGGACCAGCATGGAAAATCGGGCGCTGTCACCAACATGCCAAGGCCCATCGAGAACACCTGGCGTCGACGAGCCTGCTGCTTCAAACACTGCAGAAACAACATCGAAGTTTTGCATGAGTGGGAGGTTCGATGATGAAGATAAACGCATGCCAGTTGCAGAACATACGAGTTCAGCAGGACGCGCTTGTGTTGTGAAACTTACAACCGTAGACGCACCAAGAGCGATGTTCATCGTTTCATTGAGCACAGTACTTTCACCGAACGCACACGAGATGACACCCTCAAACGAGCGTGTGCCATTATTGAACACTGTGATGTTCCAATCAAGGACATCACCGGCATTGTATGATTCTGTGAGGAGCGCAACGCTTGCATCAAGCAAGGGCAGTGGAGGTGGTGAAATGATGAAATCAACCAGCCTTGATTCATCGCTTGAATCGCCATCACCAGTGGCGTTTACCTGCACCAAGATCGAGGCACTCCCCTCATTCATAGTCACTGAGGAGTTGAGCGTCACAATCGTGCTTGACATACCAAGGACATTGACATCACTTACGTTGATCCACTCTTCAGAACCCCCAGAGACAAGATGGGCGGAGAGATTACCGTTCCAATCATAGTCGCCATTATTGATGAGCGGCACCTGAACGGCGACATAATCACCATCATTGACCGTCAGGTTACCAGTTGCTGTACCAGTACTATCGACGCTCGTGAAGGTGAATTCACCAGGTCCGCCAATGGCGAGGTCGAGGGGAACCAAGCGCTGAACTGTTCGATTAAATGCTGTGACATGTGTGCTAGAATTGCCTCCAATATCACCGCTTAATGTGGTTTCAATGATTGAATAACCATAGGGCAAGGAAGTGAATGTCACGCTGAAATTTTCGATCCCGTTGACGGCTATTGTTCGGGTCTCATTCGTACTTTCAAGAAGGACACCTCCGATGGTCTTGAGTGTCGAGTGGGCCGAAACTTCAGCACTTTGACCCGTCAATTCTTCGACCTCGAAGGTGTAGCTTATGCTGCTTGAAGCGGTTTGCTCGGATGGCGACAGAGAAATGCTGGAAAGAGCAATCGAAGCCTCACCACCCAAAGCAGCGGCTTGTGGTGCGATGAGACTCAAGAAAAGAAGGGACATCAAGCCTGTTGCTGTCAGCATTCGCCTCGCTTTCGCCCCCTCCATAGATACGGCTTGTCGAGGGGGTTCTTCACCTTCACGCCAAAAGGGGACACTACGCAGTGTTTATTGAAGGTTGGAAGGTGGGGGGACACAGTATGACCCCTGAAGAGTTGCTCGGTGTGACCCCCGCCTTGTTGGCGAAGTCCATTTTACATCGGCGCGAACGCCTTGCTGAGGTCATACCAGAGCAACTTGACGCTCGACAAGAAGAGCTTCAAGCAGCCGAACCTTTGGCCCGTGCAGCGAAAGAGAAGCGAGATGACGTCAATGCCAAAGTAGCCAACCTCAAAAGAGAGCGTTCAGATGCCCAAACCAAAGCTCGTGCCTTGTTCAAACGAGCTGGTGAATTAAGGGACAAGTTGCAAGCCTCTGGCGGCATTAAAGATCCTGACCCAAAATGGGCCAAGGAAAAACTCGACTCGAAATTACAGCGCCTCGAACAAGAGTTGGAAACCAACGCTGGAAACCACAAAACTGAACAAAAATACATTCAAGAGATGAAGGGCTTGATTCGCCAGCATGACGAATGGGTGGCTCAACGCGCCTCAAGTCAGGAAGGACTTACTGAAATGGATGCTTCATTCAAAGAAGCAAAAGCCCTGCTTGACAAAGCCCAAAAGGCTCATGATGCCATCATTGAATTGGCATCAGAAAATGAGTATTTCCACACCACATACGTCGAACATGAGGCACACCGACGACGCGCAGACGGTCGAACAAAGCGTTTGGCTGAAGCCCTTGACAGCAGCCAGCGCGGAATTGAACACTGGCAAAAAATCATTGATGGTGGCTTTGATCGACTTTTGACAAACGCTACAACAGTAAAAGAGGGGGGCAAATCAAGTTCAGTGCGCAACAGAAAGCCCGCCAAGGCACCTCAAAAGAAAGGGAAAGCACGTCGGGCATCGACTGCCAAACCTCAACCGGAGGGTGAAGAAGAATGAGTGATGATTGTGAAATCACTGGCTTTTCACCAAAGCAAATCGCTCGTTGGCCCCATGTTCACAAGCAACTCTGTGGCACGCTTGAACTTCCTTCAATCGACACTGTCAGTGAAGAAGTCATCCTCAACATTGGAGAAGGCATTGAATCAATGCTGAAAACTGAAGGGCCATCTCAAAAGCAACTGAAAGCCCGTCATGGTTTATTCAAGCACCTCAAGCGCACCATTGAACATCGATTCAAAAACGCCGAGTTGCAACAATTTGGTTCCTCTCAATCTGGCTTGACCTTACAAGCAGGGGACCTCGACCTTTGTTTGCAATTCAAAGGTGAAGTGCCAGGTAAGGCGCTTCGTCAAGTCAACCGATTGCTCAAGCAACATGACATGGAAGACATTGTCATGTTGCCACGAGCCAAGGTACCAATCATCAAATTCAAGGATGAGCGAACTAAAATTCCCGTGGACATTTCCATCAACAACACCTTGGCGCTGCACAACACAGAGTTGCTCAAGCGCTACTCAGCATGCGACGACCGAATCCGAAGCATCATTTTGGCGGTTAAGCATTGGGCCCTACGAAGGGAAGTATGTGATGCAGCATCAGGGACATTTTCCTCCTATGCCTGGACACTTTTGGCCGTTCAAGCGCTTCAACAGGCTCAACCACCTGTCGCCCCAGTTCTTCAGGCTGGTCAAGAACGAACCATGGTGGAAGTCGAAGGGACAACCTATGACCTGACCATGAGTGAGATCGATGCCATCACCATGGAACCAAAGAACAACCAGAGCCTTGGCGAACTGTTTGTCGAATTCATCTTCCAATACGCTACTTCATGGCCGTTTAATGACCATGTCATCTCTGTTCGGACTGGCGCTCATCTCACTCGTAAGTCGAAGAAGTGGAAGTATGCCACGCCTCGTGCAGAAAAAGCAATCCTGATGGATCGCAAAACCCGCCTTGGCCAACATTCACTACCGGTGGAAGACCCGTTCGATCTCCAACACGACCTCAGCCGAGTGCTGCGACCTGCTGGTGCTCTTGACATTCATGAAGAGTTCATTCGTGCCTGCATCGCCATGGGGGAAGGCAAGCGATGGGATGCGATTGTTGAAGCTAAGAATCCAGAACGATTTGCTCCAATAGAAGAATTCGATTTGTTCGAAGATCTGCGAAAGAAATCGTCATCAGAAGTTGCTGAACTGCTGAAGGAGAACGCCAGCGCAATCGAGGCACTCGATGAACGAATGAGTGCACTGATCGAGGAACGCAAGCACAATGTGCGTATGTCCAGAGCGTTGCGAGGCACCATTGAAGACACATCTGATCTTCGTAATGAATTACGAACCATCGTCAGAACACTCCGTCCTCGTTCAAAACAAATGGATGAATTACAGAAGAACCGTGATGAAATTAACCAGCGCATTGGCTTGCCACTGTATCGGATTGAGGAATTGCTCGTCGATGTCTATCAACAGTTAACTGGTGAAATCGATCTGTTCCAAGTGCCATCATTGCGAAGAGAGGAAGACCAGTTTGCTTGGTTCTTTGAACTTCAAGCCATGCATGCAGAAGCAACAAAGGCGCAAGAAGCACATCAAGCATTCATCGCTCTACTCAAGGAACAAAAGGAAGCAGTAAAAGCACTCAAGGCCAATGAAAAGGAGCAACAAAAACACAAGGCAGAATTGCTGGAATCAGAACCTATGCTCAAGGACATGGACCTCAACTTCAGCGACGCCATGCAATTTGACAAGAAAGCCCACAAATTGCTCAAAGTCATCGACCAACGAAGGACTGAACTTCGTCGATTGCGAAGGGAGAAGGGTCGATTGGACGCCTGGATTCGAATCAGTTCAAACGCCTCACGTGGAAACAAGCGTCATGGCAAAAAGGGCGGCGGAAAGAGGCAAAAGAAATCTGGCTCCGCAGATTGGAAACCTCGCAACAACGGTCCAAAGCCAGAGGATGTTCAACAGCGAGCTGCATCTGGTGGTACGCTTTCACTCACTGATTTGGATGTTTTACTCAACAGCGGAGGATTGAGTTCTGTCTCGAATAAGCAGCCAACCGCCAAATCTTCTCGCCGACAGGAACGTAAGAAGAAGATCAACTCAAGAAACCTCACAGCCCACCGTGGTGAACGGTCCCAGTCGAAGAAAGGGCGCAAGGATTGATTCAAATGGGCAACATCCAATGGATTTTGGGTGTCGAACCAGCAACATTGCCAGCGGAGTGGCGCGAATGCGTGAAGGCATTATTTCTCCAAGAAACTGGCGAAGTCTATGCCGATGTGTCGATCGCCTCGTTACCGATTCCTGCTTGGGAAGGGAATTTGCTTCTCGTCGACATGGATCTTTATCCGGCACCTGAATCGTTCAAGGGTTTGATGTGGGCCCTTCCTTTTCTTGAGGATGGTGTTCGTATCGCTGCCTTTGCTCTTCAGGCAGATCTGCAAGGTCAAGGTTGGGGATCACATGCATGGAATCATCTGGTCAATGTGTGTCACAATCATCACAAGAAGTTCATCCAATTGGAGGTGAAAGCATCCAACACAGGCGCTCAACGATTCTATAGAACGAGAGGTCTTGAAGTAAGAAAGCACCTTGAGAATTACTACAAATCGGGATTGGGCTACATGATGAAAGGCCCAGTACCTGCTAAGGAGCCTTCCAATTGAGTCCTCATGGGGTCAAAGGTTAAGCGGCCCCTATGGCATCGGTCAGTTGTGGAACAACGTGTGCTCGATGGGCTCTTGGCCACCGATGGGGTCATTCAAGTCGCTCTTCTCGATCAAGATGGCTTTGCTACATGCACTGCACCTCGACATGACGATACCGTCGAAGGGCTGGCGCATGTGATTGGACCACTCGATGCATCCCGTGTCGATCGAATCACGCTTCAGGGCGAGAACGCTTGCGTCATGGCTGAACGACTCAAGGGGGAGCGTGTGGTTGTTCTCAAGTGTGAAACCGATGCTAACTTAGGTAAAATTCGCTCGGAATTCGCACAAGCCATAGCCTCGCTTAACGCCTTATTTGTCTGAATTCTAACCTCAGAAAAGCCATCAGGTGGAATGGCGCGTCGTGCATGCTCGTCAACGCCCCCTCAACGCTTCGCAGTGAAGGGATTAAATGGGGGTGTAAGGTCGCCAAACCGGTGAGAAGATGGGAATCTTCCACCGAACAGGTGCGATAAAGAATGTCTGAACTCAAAACTCAACTCGAAGAGCGACGCAAACTGGTCGATGGTAAAGCGACCAGCTACCGAACAACCCGTGACGAATGGAACGACAAATCGAAGACATTCACGGGCACCCGCAACGAGTTGAATGCTGAAGTTCGAGAACTGATTGTCCAAGTGCGCGAGCAACGTGAAATCCGAGAACAAATGAATGAGATTGTTCGTGAGAAAAAGTCGGCAAGGCAAGAAGCAAACACTGCTGTTCGAGCTGCAAAGGAAATGCTCGAAGCCGCCAAGGGTCCACAGGCAGCACCAACCCCTGTTGAACCAGGTCAACGACGTGGACGCCGTGAGAAACCACCTGAAACAATCCACACACTTCGCCGTGAACTCAACCGACTCGAAAATGAATTCGAGCGTGGACGACACACTGGAAACAACGAAACGAAGGTCATGAAGCGCATGAAGGAAATTTCTGCGAAGATCAAGAAGATGAAGACCAGTGAAGAAGGCAACACCGAACTCAAGGAAGCCCGAGAATTGCTTCGTGTTTCCATGGAAGCCCAAGAAGCGGCTCACGAAGAAGTCACCGCAGCCGCACAGGCCGCACAAGAGGCACACGACCTTATGCTTCAATGGAACAAAGAAGTAGACCGCCAGCGTGACAAAGCCGAGGCTGCACACCGAGAACTCAGGAAGTCAAAGAAGGAAGCAGACAAGGCCCACCACCTCTACATTGTCTCCCTTCGCTGCCTCCACTCCATTCAAGACATGCTGCGTGCTATGCGCGGTGCAAGCGCTGGTGCTGGACAACGCCCATCGGCTCGTGTTGAAGTCCAGGATTTGATGAGCAAGTTGATGTCAGGAGAGACCCTTTCAACAGACGAATTGATGCAACTTCAGCGATTTGATTGAACATCGCCCTGCGATGAGATGAAAGACCCCCCCGACCACAGGGAAGATTACCGAGGGAGAGCCAATGCTATCCAAAGATGAAATTGCAGCCATCGTCGATGATTATGATCGAATGAAACTCCGTATTGGGATGACTGCATCCCACTCCGCACTCGACATTTGTGATGGAGCCATTGAGGAAGGGTTTCCGACCGTGGCCTATTGCAAGGAAGGCCGACACAAGACCTATGCGAATTACTTCAAAGCCCATCGAAGCAGTTCAGGTCGTGTGACTCGAGGCATGGTTGACAAAGCCATTGTCATGCCTTCATTTAACGACGTCATGAAGCCCGAGATGCAAGCAGAAATGCGAAAGCGAAATGTGGTCTACATCCCGAACCGTTCCTTCACCTCGTACTCCTCCATCCAAGATGTTGAAGACACATTCAAGGTGCCTTTGTTCGGTTCGAGAAACATGCTTCGGATGGAAGAGCGGACCGAAGACCAAGACTACTATTGGATTCTTGACAAAGCTGGCCTTCCATATCCTGAAGCAATCGCAGACCCCCAAGACATTGACTGCCTTGTCATCGTTAAACTCCACCACGCACAGAAAAAATTGGAACGTGGATTTTTCACATGTGCCTCCTATGAGGAATACCAAGAGAAATCGAAGACCTTACTCGCTGAAGGCGTCATCGATGAAGCATCCCTTGCTGGTGCACGAATTGAGCGCTATGTGATTGGACCTGTCTTTAACCTCAATTTCTTCTACAGCCCGCTTGCAGAAGAAGGCGAAAGGTTGGAACTTCTTGGTGTTGATTGGCGATTTGAGTCATCTCTTGACGGACACGTTCGACTGCCAGCACCTCAGCAGATGACCATGCCTGCTCACCAACAAATTCCAGAAATGACCGTGGTTGGCCACAACACCGCCACGATCCGTGAATCATTGCTTGAGAAAGCCTTCGAACTTGGGGAGAAATTCATCACCGCTAGCAAGGAGCATTACGACCCGGGAATCATCGGGCCTTTCTGTTTGCAAACATGCATTGACAAGGACATGAATTACTACATCTACGATGTTGCTCCACGGTTGGGTGGAGGGACAAACGTCCACGTCAGCGTTGGTCACCCATATGGAAACGCAACATGGCGAAAACCGATGTCGAGCGGACGACGTATCGCTATGGAGTTACGAATGGCTGCTGAGCAAGACCGCTTGCTCGAAGTTCTCACATGATGAGGCGACGCAAACCATCAGTGCTGTGGATTACGACCTTGCTTCAAGGTAGTACGCAGCGTTAATCACACCTGCAAATGCAACCCATACAATGTAGGGCCAGACCAACATCGAAGCCAGTGGTGCAGCCTTGTAAACTGCGACGGCGTAGATGCCTGCGAACACGACCATGACGACAATCATTCCCAATGACAGAAGATACTGCTCAGCATTAAACACAGATGGCCATGCGAAGTTCACAGCCAATTGAATCAAGAAGAGGGCAATGACAATCGTGGATTGCTCCACCTCATCACGGACGGCCAACATGGTGCTGAAACTGATGGCCATGCAAGAATACAGTACGAGCCAAATCGGTGCGACGATCCAACCGGGCGGTTGGAAGAATGGTTCGTATGCGGAATCAAATGTCAAACCAATCACCCTCAAGAGTACGTATGAGGTTGATTTTTTAACACCATGTTCGAGACTGACACTCAAGCTTGGAAGGCTGGGTAATATTGTTGAGTGTAGCCAAGTGCATCAGCAGCAGGGTAGCCTTGAGCAAGCAACCCTTCGTAGTATGTTCGAGCTGGGTCTGCAGCCACAGGCTGTGGTTGAGCAACTGGTGTCGCTGCTGCAACCGCAGGGGCAGTGTAGGCCGCTGTTGGTTGTTGAGCAACGGGTTGTGCGGTAAAGTCCGGCATAGCAACAGCTGCCGGTTGAGCGCTGAAATCAGGCATAACAACGGCCGCTGGTTGGGCACCCATCGGAGGCATGGAAGGCATACCGTCGAGCGACTGGTAGGCCTTTTGGCCCTCGGCATCGTTGCGTCCACGCAGGACGAATGCTCCACCGACAAGTGCAGCGATCAAAACCAATCCACCAAGCCCATAGACAAGGGTTGAACCACTTGAGAGGCCATCGGAGGAAGGCTCGATTTCTTTGATCCACCGAGTCGGGTCATCGACGTAGGCGTCTGCACCGTCTTCGATGGTCCAGTCGACGCTTGGGTTGGAATAGCCATCACCATCTTGGTCGTAGCAACCAATTCTGTCTTGAGTTGAATTACCACCGCCATTGCTGCATGCATCTGCACCATCGGCCACAGTCCATTCTGCATCAGGATCTGAATAGCCATCACCATCGGTGTCCAAGCATCCCAATCGATCAATGGTTGAAGTATCTCGAACGGTGGGGCAGTCATCAGGTGTGACACCTGTAGGATTGTCACCATAGCCATCAAGGTCTTGGTCGGACCATTGGGTTGGTTCATTCGGGAATGCGTCCCCACCTTGGCTTGGCATCCAATTGATGTCAGGATCAGAGCGAAGGTCACCATCTGTGTCTAAGCAGCCAAAACGGTCAATGGTTGAAGTTCCGGCTTGCTCAGGGCAAGCATCTGGCTCAACACCGGATAGGTTGTCTCCAAACCCATCACCATCAGCATCTTCATGCTGAGTTGGTTCCTGTGGGAAGGCATCCATGACGTCGTACCATCCGTCACCATCTGCGTCAGGACAGCCGACCATACCGGCTTGGAATGAAGTCCCTGCTTGGGTGGGACATGCATCTTGCCCCTCGGCTTGTGCGTTAAATTCTCCAGGCCAGTTCGTGTTACGGTCAGTCCAGGTATCGTTGGCCCAGTTGTCACCAAAGCCGTCTTCATCATAATCAGACCACTGGTAAGGATCGTTGGAAAAGGCATCAGCGCCGTCTTCGGTGGACCAGAATCCATCAGGATCCGAATAGCCATCTTCATCTGCATCAAAGCAGCCTAATCGGTCCATCGTCGATGTTCCAGCTTGGTTAGGGCAATCATCTGGAGTTGTGCCTGCAGTATTGTCACCATAGCCATCACCATCGGCATCTGCCCATTGAGTGGGATCCTCATCAAATGCATCATCGACATCTGCCCATCCGTCAGAATCTGCATCTGGGCAGGCGTTCTTTCCACCAAGGGTTGAGTCACCTGCTTGGTTCGGGCAGTCGTCGAAAGCGTCTGCCCAACTGTCACCATCGGAGTCGAGGCAACCTTGGGTTCCGTTCAGTGAAGTACCATAGAGGGTCGGGCAATCATCACCTACGTCTTCGAAACCATCGGCATCGTCATCAGTATCTTCGTCGCTGTCACGGCAACCATCGCCATCGATATCGTTTGAAGAATCGGAGACCCATGTTGGCCGTGGAGGAGCATATGAGGTGTAAGGGCAATTGTCGTTGCCATCGTCAACGCCATCATTGTCATCATCGTTGTCCTCGGCATCATCCTTGCAGCCATCGTTGTCCCAATCCGTCGAAGCTGGTGGGTTTGAGGTGTCTTGGCTGCTGGTCCAATTGAACTGTCCACCCCGTGGGCACAGATCCGGGAAATTATCTGTTAAACCGTCGTTATCGTCATCGGAGTCGCACGCATCACCCTCTGCATCGCCGTCAGTGTTCGCTTGTGTCGGGTTTGAATCGTTTGGGCAATTGTCTGCGAAATCAGGAACGCCATCAAAATCTGCGTCCTTCTTTGAATTTGGATCAATCGACCACATCATAGCATCCCAGTTATTGCCTGTGGAAGTGAGTGAAAGTGTCCCTTTGCTCATCGACCCTGCACCGAGACCTCCGCCCATCGTTACGATGTCTGTTTCGTTGATGGCCAGCGAATAGCCCACCTCATACGCCGTTCCTGAGGTAGCTTCCAGCCATTCCCATGACCCACTTGCAGAAAGAGCGCCAATAACGCCATCGAAGTTGCCTCCAATCACTGCTGAATAGGAACCTCCTGTGTATGTGTTGCCTATGCTGGTGACCATAAACACTTCATCCATCGAGTTGATTCCGATATCATCAACTGAATCAGTGTCGCTGCTACCACCCGTTGCAGCCCAACTCGTCCCCGAAAGCGTATTGAATGGATTCTTCAGAATAAAGGAATCGTGAAGACCTTGTGATGCTGTGATTGACCACGAACCAGATGGCCCAGAACCTTGGAGCGTTCCGTCAAAGAGGCCTCCGAGGTAAATATCGTCATTCATCGAGATTTCCATGGTACCAACTTGTGTGTCCATGCCAGGCGACCCGAGTCCTGAGAGGGTTTTGACGACACCTGATGGGTCATATGTGACGAAGAAGGTGTCACTGTTCCCTGAAGGGATGTAAGAGTTGGTACCAAAAATAAGGTTTGCAAAGGTGACACCTGATACGAAGATGTCACCCATTGAATCGACTTCGACACCTGAGACAATCTGGTTTCCAACACCGCCACCTGAAGTGGCCCACTTGAGAGCCCCTTGGATACCGTCGATTTTAGCGAGGTATACTTCTGTATCTGTAACGTTAAACATGGTGCCACCGAAGTCGGTTTCACCCTGATGAGTACCTGCAACGATGACGTCACCGTTTTGGTCGATTGTGATTGCAGAAGGTTCGCTGTATTCGGCCGAATTGTTCACTGTTGTTTGAAATGTGTGAGCCCAAAGCCACTGACCACTTGGATCGGCCATAGCAACAAAGGTATCAGCTGATGCACTTGCAATGGTGAAGGAACCGAATTCAATGACCCCGGTGTAGGTTCCGGTTACGGCTACTTCGCCACCCATACCAACGGCAAGGTCGCTGAAGATCGAGATACCACCATTGCCAACCGGATTGTGATTAGCTCCCAAGAGGTACTGGTATTGCCCGGAACTGTCGACAGCACCGATGTAGAATTCACTGCTGTATGGGCTGGTTGGACTCAGTGTTTGAGTGCCAAAGGTGAGTGTCTGTGCATTGCTTGTGTTCCAACTGCCACCAAAGGCGTAGAAACCTGGACTGTATTCCAGCGCTTCAATAAATTCTGCACCAGCAGCCGTGCCTCCGCCAACAAGCATTGGGTTTGAGGTGCTGGCGCCAGATTGTATTCGCTGAACTGGATTCAATTCTGTCAATTCTGATGGTTCATTTGGAGCCGCTTGGAATGTGGGGCTGGTGATCGGTGCTAAAAACGAAATCAGCATCAAAGCGATGATTGAAGTCGCAGCGGTTCGGAGCATGACGGTTGCCATGCCCTCCCCTTGAGCCTCAAGGCCATGAAGGCTTCCATTCTATGACCAAGTGAGGAGCAACGCCTTTGAGGCGATGCTCTTCACTCGATGTTGGTTTCAAGGGTGAGCAAATCGCTGTCACCAGCATCGATGATGCTGATGGTAGAAACTGCGAATGGCTTACCACATGCGATACCGAGTTCACGGTTCACCATTGATGCACGGAACTTGGTCACTTCTGGGTGACGTGCGTGCAGGTCATCTGTGTACTCGATTGGACAGTTCGCAGCTAGAATGATCAGTTTTGCTTCGCCACGAGCACAAGCGTCAAGCGCTTGGCGTTGGCCAAATCGTAGGTTTCCAGTTGCAATTGCGTTTTTCAGTTGTCGGCTTAGATCCATATTTTATTCCTCCATACTCCACTTTGTTTCTCATGGTTGGACAATCACTCAGGGATGTAGTACAGTTCAACACTACCGGTACCCAAGGAAATTGGTTGTCCGACAATGATGTTCTCTGCAACACCAGTGAGGTAATCTCGTTCTCCGATAATACCTGCCTTAAGCAAGTGGTTCACGGTGACTTCGAACGCTGCACGGGCCAAGATACTGTGTTTCGTACCTGACACACCGTGTCGGCCAATCGCACGGACTTCACCTTCGGAAGTCATCACGTCGGCGACCATCAACAGGTGACGCACGTCGACTTCGAGTCGGGCGCCATCAAGTGTGGCTTGAAGTTCGTTGATGATGGCTTGTCGAGCAGCCTCGATACCAAGGAAATCATAGATTTCGATGATGTTGTTGGTGTAGGTTCGAGTTCGGTCAATGGTTTCGATTTCGCTGACTCGGGTAAGGTTAGAACCGATGGTTGAGAGGTAGTATTCACCGGTCTTGTCGTCGAGTTGGACGTTTGCTCGCTCGATGTTTGGGATACCCTTGAGTCGCATGTCGCGAATCTTTTCTTCGAGTTGCAGAAGCATGGTGTAGGATGGCGGGTTCTCTGCCAACTCAGCAAGATCTTCTTCGGAGTGAACACCAGGGATGAGCGTCAGAGTACCCGGGTTCTTCTCCTTGTCAGGTTGAACCAAGAGACGTGTTGCACGCTCGAGTTTGTCCTTTACTTCCAATCCAGTCATGTTCTTTTGCTTGAGGTTGCCCTTGTTGAGTTTGAGCACCAATCGGCGTTGTGCGACGTCGGTTTCGAGTGTTGCGATGTTGACAGTCGTGGTCACTTCGATCGCAGCAGCGAGTTTCTGTGCTTCTTTTGCATCGTTCTTCTTGTCTTCTGTCAAGCAGATGGTCATGGTTGGTGTGTTAGGAACCTTCCGTGCGTCAACAATCTCGATGATACGAGGCAAACCTTGGGTGACGTTAACCGTAGCAACACCCGCATAGTGGAACGTACGCATGGTCATCTGTGTACCTGGTTCACCAATCGATTGAGCAGTGATAATTCCAGCAGCTTCGTAAGGATCGATGCTCGCCTTATCCAAAGCAATGACTGCTTCTTCGATGACTTTCTTTGCCTGAGGCTTGGTCAACTTCTTCTTTCCACGGGCGTGAATCGCCAAGGTAAGATCGTGGAAGATTCGGTTGGTGAATCGTGTGGAACCATTGGTTTCAACCGCTGCTTCAAGGGACTTGAACACTGGGTCTTCAGCCAACTCATCAACATAAGTTGCGAGTTTTGCTTCAGCGTCGTATGTGTCCATGTCGGCAGTGGTCTTTGCACGGGACAAACGGCCAGTACGTCGCTTGAGACGAACTGAGGTGGTCGGTCCAGTGTTTTCACTGTTGGAGTCTCCACCTTTCTTGTTTGCAGAATCGATGGTGGCCTTGATGGTTGCAGCAGTTTCCGAGTCGGTTTCACACAACTGTGCGATTTCGCCAGCAGCGAGGATCTTGACATCGTCCCACTTCTTGTCATCAGCAAGGGTGTGAGCATAGTTTTCTGCAATGCCCAAATCCATGAGCTTCTTCTTGGTTGCACTCTTGACGACCATCAGTTCTCACCTCCATCGGTTTCTCCATGCTCGAGATCGTCGGCGTCGATTCTGGCCATTGGCTCGTACGAAGCACGAGCGTCGACCGTTGCACCTTCAGTTCCAAGTGCTTCATCGACAATGACATCGATGTTGAACGGGGAACCATGCACACCACGGGACGGGTCAATACCGTCTTCACCGTAGCTGAATTGGATAATTCTGTTCGCTGTGTTTCGAACAGACAACTTCTCGTCATCAAAGACCTTCAAATCGTCCATTGCGTTGATCAATCGGCGTTGCATGTATCCAGACTTAGCAGTACGGACAGCGGTATCGACCAGAGATTCACGACCAGAAACAGAGAGCATAAAGAACTCCGTTGGCTCAAGACCACGCTTGAATGAACTGGAGATGAAACCACGGTCTGCTGCAGCACGTCCACCACGGCGGAAGTGAGGCAGAACACGTTCGTTGTATCCACGCTCAAGTCGCTTTCCACGAACCTTTGCTTGGCCAATGGAACCAGCCATCATGTTCAGGTTGTCCATTGAACCACGGGCACCGGATATTGCCATGTTGACTGCAGCATTGGTTGAACCAGACTGTGCAAGTTCGTCCTTAGCAACGTCACCAGCTTCTTGCTTTCCTTGGTCGAGGATAACCATGATGTCTTCTTCGAGGGTTTCACGAGGTGTTCGACCCGGGCGAGATTCGTAGCCACGACCGTCCTTTCCGAACTTGTCGAGTGCAGCTTGTACAGCCACACCTGCATCCACGTTTGCCTTGATAATCGCTTCGAGTGCTTCAGTGCTGAGATCTTCATCGTCAATACCAGTGGTAAATCCGAGCGATGTGCACGCTGCAATCGACAGTCGAGTAAATTCGTCGAGGAATCGAGCACCTTCTTCTGGACCGTTGGTTTGAACGATAGCATCAAGCAGACGCCCATCTTCAGCACCAATTGCACGCTTGTCGAGGGTTCCTTGGACTTGTCCGTCCTTGACAACAACTTCGTCGTTGGAACGGCTTCGGAATCGAAGGTGGATGTTGTCAGGGATAATCAGCGAGATGATGTCTTGACCACGGAAGCATTCCTTTCCATTGGCGTCTTTGACAATCTCTGGCAATTCGCCTTCCCAGTTGATGCTACCGAGCATTTCCAGACCGTGTCGACGACTGATGAGTGTACCGGGACGACTCAAGAGGTAAGCACCTGAGATGTGATCGTGAATACCACCGATCACCGCACCGCCGTAGCGAGGGGTGAGGATGTGTTCTTGAACACGCATCAAAATCTTAGCTTCGGCACGTGCTTCTTCAGATTGAATCACGTGGAGGTTCATTTCGTCACCATCGAAGTCAGCGTTGTACGGAGTACAAACAGCCAAGTTAAATCGGAAGGTGTGGCCCTTCATGACACGAACTTCGTGCACCATCATGGACATGCGGTGCAGCGAAGGTTGTCGGTTGAAGATAGCAACGTCTCCGTCGATCAAGTGTCGCTCAACGAGCAGACCTGGCTTCGGGTTTCCGTTTCGATCAATGGTCGAGAGACGGTCTTCGACTCGTGTCGCTTCGCCCCACTCATCAACAGGGCTGCCACAGTGCGGGCAACTTACCTTGAGGTGTTCAGGGAGAGGTTCTGGGTGGGCTTTGTCAGCTTGCGCCAAATCCCACATCCATCGGTAGTGAAGTTTCGCACCTGGATCGTCTTCTGGCAAGCGGTGGCCATCGAGGTCTTCACCACGAAGGTTGGCCAATGTTGCGTTTTCGTCAACGATGTATGAGGTCTCTGTTGTACCATCGGTAGCAATGGAGATTTGTGGTTTGATGATTAAACCAGGGAGGAAGTTTGGTGCAGGCAACACGGAATGAAGGTCGAGGCGCAGGGTGGTCTCGTCGTTGCACTCTGGGTTGTGGCAGCGGAATCCGGCGTTGATCAATCGGCTTCGCTGATTGATACGGACACGTCGACCGTCACCACGGATGATGTAGTTCACACCTGGGTGAACATCAGGACCGCGGAGAATCATCTGTCGCATTTGCTCGCGGTTTCGAGAGGTGACACGGATTGGAACGGTCAGTTCCTTTGCGATCTTGGTTGGCACACCAACTTCGTTCACACCGAGGTATGGATCTGGGGAAATCACAGATCGGGCACAGAAGTTGACACGCTTACCGGACAAGTTGCTACGGAATCGTCCTTCCTTACCTTTCAATCGCTGAGTGAGCGTCTTGAGGGTACGGCCGGAGCGGTGACGTGCTGGTGGAATTCCAGAGGTTTGGTTGTCGAAGTAGGTCGTCACGTGGTACTGCAGAAGTTCCCACAGGTCCTCTACAATCAATTGAGGAGCACCCGAGTCACGGTTTTCACGCAGTCGCTGGTTGATTCGAAGAACGTCGACCAGCTTGTGGGTCAAATCGTCTTCGGAGCGGTCACCGCTATCGAGTGTAATCGATGGGCGGACGGTGATTGGAGGTACTGGAAGCACCTTCAACACGATCCACTCTGGTCGGTTTTGCTTATCCATTCCGATGAAGATGAGTTGTTCCGAAGGGATACCACTGAGCCATTCACGAACATCACGTGGATTGAGCTTACGCCATCCTTCGTCCTTGCCGCTTTGGCCCTTTGCTTCCTTCTTTTCCTTGAAGGTCGTCGGCTTGTCGAGGGCAATCTTGCCCTGTGCTTCACCACAGTGCATACAGACACCACGGCTTGAGTGCGTGGTAACCTTCTCGACTTCCTTGATGATCTTTGCAAACTCAGTTGATCCAACACCGTGCTTGACACGAATGTCATTGATACGGGTGCGGAAGTAGTCTTGTTCCGAAAGTTCTGGGTTGTTCGGGTGAGTTCCTGCTTCGTTGTGGAGAAGAATCTCACTGCACTTGCTGCATGTTGCCTTGAGTGCGGTCTTGATCAGGTTCACGAAACCAATGTGCATGACTGGAAGTTCGAGTTGAATGTGACCAAAGTGACCTGGTGATTCGTCGTACTTGCAGTTGTCAGTTGGGCAGACCAATCCTGGTTCAATAACACCCATGTGAGGATCCATCAAACCTTGTCGGTAGGCGTGTCCATCGTCTTTGTAGGTGTCTGCAGTCTTCACTTCGACAGCGGACATCTTGCGGATTTCAGTTGGGTCCATCAGTCCGAAGCGAATTTGAGCAATTCGCTTTGGAATCATTGTGCTTTTTTGGCTCATCGTCGGTCCTCCAGTTCGAGTCTCATGGCCACACCTAAACTCTTCATCTCATCCAAGAGCAGCTTGAAAGCGTACGAGGTTTGGACCTTGTACACTTCAGCGCCGTCACCATGGATAGGGCTGACGTAGGTTCTTCGCTTCGGATCGTACCAAGCGATGTGTCCAGATTGAGCGCATACATACATGTCAATACCATCAGATTCGTCTAAGAGACGGTCCTTGATGACCATTGAAGCACCGTGGGCAATGAGGCAGTCACGTTCCATTTCTCCGAACCGTAGACCACCTTGTCGAGCACGACCTTCGGTCGGCTGGCGGGTGAGGATTTGAACACGGCCACGGGAACGGGCGTGAATCTTAGAAGACACCAAGTGGTGCAATCGCTGGTAGTAAATGCAGCCAATGAAGATGTCAGCTGGGTAGACTTCACCAGTCTCACCGTTGATCATGGTTTCACGACCACTGTGAGCCAATCCATTTCGAACGAGACCGTCACGAAGACTGCCTTCCTTTTCTCCACGGAATGCGGTACCGTCAATTCGGCGTCCTTCAAGGGCACCGACCTTTCCACCAATCATTTCCAAGACGTGAGCCACAGTCATTCTCGATGGAATCGCGTGAGGGTTAATAATCAAATCAGGCACAACACCATCAGCGGTGAACGGCATGTCTTCTGGGTCAACGAGGCGTCCGATGACACCCTTTTGTCCGTGTCGAGATGCAAACTTGTCACCAACTTCTGGGACCTTGTGGCTTCGGACCATCACTCGGACCAAGCGGCCAGAATCGAGCGATTCAGTGACGTAGACATTGTCGACCCATCCTTTCTCACCGTGGCGAACAAGCATGGATGATTCACGTCGTTCTTGGGCGAGCAGGAAGGCGCCACCAGCGGATTCCTCAAGGAAACGAGGTGGGCTTGTCTTCCCAACCAAGACTTCGCCACCAATGAGTTCCTTCTCAGGCAATGGTAGACCGTCTGCTTCGAGGTGTCGGTAGGCTTCATCTGGCTTGAGTCCCTTCACTTCTTGAAGAGAGCTGCCTGGCTTTTCGATTTCTTCAACTTGACCACCTGGGAATCTTCGGCGTTCTGCGTTGTAGGTTCGATTGAAGGTCGAGCGTCCAAGAGCGCGGTCGACTGAACCACGGTTCATGATGACAGCGTCTTGCATGTTGTAGCCGTGCAAGGACATGATCGCCACAATGAAGTTCTGACCACCAGGGCGGTCATCGAAGTGTGTGGTTTCCATAGCGTTGGTTCGAGTGATCGAACGGTGCGGGTAGTGAAGGATGTGCGCACGTGTGTCTGGTCGCATACGGTAGTTTGCGCTTGGAAGACCCAAGGATTGCTTGACCATTGCAGTTCCACCGGTAACACGAGGTGTTGAGTTGTGTTCTGGGTATGGAATCAATGACGCACAAACACCGAGAACGAGTTGAGGGTCGATCTCACAGTGAGTGTGTTCTTCGGTGTAGAGAAGTTCGACATTAATTTCTGCAAGTTCCCATTCCCCGTTTGGCATGCGAACCTTCGCTTTGAGATTGGCTTCAGTAGCACCGGGTTCACCGAGATTGGTCCATTCGACGTTTTCGTTGGTGAGTGGGCGGCCTGCAAGTGGTCCACTGGTCACGGTTTCTGGCAACACAAACGGACGAGGGGCGATGAGTAAGTCTTCTTCTTCCTCAGCATCGACCCATTCAACGATGCCTTCGTTGACAAGCTGCTTGAATGTCATTTCACCATTGTGGAGAGCCTGGAGGTTCTCATTGGTGAGACGAGGTGCACCGTCATAGAGAATCAAGAGAGGACGGAGAATTCGTCCCTTGTCGGTGTTGATGAAGATGTCTTTGTTCTCACGGTCGTATCGGATCGAAACTTCTGCAGGAATGGTCCCACGTCGGCGAGCGGATTTGAAGTGGCGAACCAAGTTCTTACCGTTCTTGTGGATACCGTAAATGTCACCGTTCACGTGGACACGGTCACCCGAGGTCCAGTCGTCTGGTTCGAAGACATCAAGTTCGTCAAGTTGTTGGCGAACCTCGATTTCGCTAATGTGTTCGGAAATGTCAATCATTTGAGCAGCGTTCTTCACAAGGCCACAGTTCTGTCCTTCAGGCGTCTCGTTCGGGCACAAGCGGCCCCATTGGGTTGGATGCAGGTCACGTGCTTCGAAGTGAGGTTGGCTTCGAACGAGCGGCGAAGTGACACGGCGCATGTGAGAAAGCGAAGCAAGGTAGGTTGTTCGGTCAAGCAACTGGCTGACACCAGATCGGCCCCCGACCCAGTTTCCTGTTGCCAGTGCGTGCATAATTTTGGAGGTCAAAACGTCTGGTCGCAGGCATGATGTGATTTTGAGTTCACGCTTGCGGTTGTGGTGTCGCTCGAGTTGATACTTGAGGTCACGTGCAAGTTGTCCAGAGGAAACACGGAACAAATCTTCGATGAGGTCGCCAGCGAGACGAACTCGCTTGTTTGCGTAGTGGTCCTTGTCGTTTGGCTCACGGTTGGTGAGGGCCATTTCAAGGACTTGACGAACGATACGACCGAGGAAAATCGCTTTCTTCTTTCGAGCGCCAGGTTGGTCGCCCAAGTGAGGAAGAAGTTCACGGTCAAGCAATTGGTTGACTCGTTGCTCTCGGTACTCGCGCTGTTGGCCTGCTGCGAATTTCTTTTGCAACCATTCGTGTGCTTCTGTCATCGAGTGGACAGCATACTCTTCATTATCGTTGACTTCGTTGAGGTTGGCCACGATGTACTTGAAGGTCTCAGTCGGTCCTGCAATGGCTTGGAACACTTCTTGGTCGTTCTCGATGCCAAGGGCACGCATGAGAAGAACCACGGGGATTGCAGTTGTTCCGGCAGTGCTGATCTTAACCATGAGCATACCGTCACGTCGCTTCTCGACGTTGAGTGGCTTGCGCATACCGTCTTTTTGCGAGAAAATCTTAGCCACTTCGGTTCGCTTAGCGTATCGCTTGTTGATTTCAACAGTGACACGGTTTGGTGCGAGATCTTCCATGGAGATGAGAACACGTTCTGTTCCGTTGATGATGAAGTAGCCCCCGGGGTCGAGTGGGTCTTCGCCCTTCTTGCGAAGGAGGTTGTCCCAAAGTGCAGAGTCTTCGGTCGAGGTGGTTGGGTAGAGTTGGCGGTCACCAGCGATGTGTCCAGCGTGCAGGTTGCAACGCTTCGAACGGACCATGATTGGCATGCTACCGACTTGAACAGCTTCTTCCTTCGGGGAGCGGATTCCGTTTCGGAAGATCTGGAAGTCAATGGTCACTGGGGACATGTAGGTCAACTTGCGCAGACGGCATTCCATCGGGGTCGAAGGGTGTTCTGCGCCATTGGCTTCACGAATGGTTGGCTCGCCAAGTTGGATGTTCTTGAGGCGAATTGTGATGTCTTGGTCAACAACGTCGAGTTTGATGAAACCACCATCGTCGTCGTCAATTTCCTCATCGGTTCCGACTCGGATGTTTCGAATGATTTTCTCCATTCGAGAGAGGTTGTTGTCTCCAGCAGGGATGCAGTCGTCATAGGATGCAAGTTGGTGGTTAACAAGGCTGCGTTCTTTGAAAAATGATTGAATAATTTCCTGCATGATAATCCCTCCTCAGTTACCCTCCACAATTAGGCGGTAAGCTACGGATTGTCCAGCCGACGGGGATTGGCGGACAACCTTCAACACACGGTCTGCGATCCAACCGGCGGCGAGGGGTTTGTGGTCTGGGTCAGCAGCAAGACGAGCGTTGTCTTCTGCTTCGGACATTTCTTTGATGACCTGAACTACGGGGTCTGTGATCAAAATCTTTGGAAGAAGTTCCTTTGCAAGGCGATCCTCGCCGGTTTCTTCATCGGGTTGAACCATCTGCCAAGGAGCGAGTTCCTTGCTTTCGATTTCGTATTGCTCCTCTTCGGAAATGTTTGGAGCACCAACCAGTTCTTGGTGGGGGACCAATTCATGGTTGAGGGCGTTGAAACGTAGGGTGATTTCGGGTCGATCGAAATCGTCAATTGCTTTCGAACGAATGGTAATTTTCTTGCTCTTCTTTGCTGCACGTCGGCGGGAACCTTGCTCTGCAATGATGGCCATCGTGTTGACGAATTGTTCGGAGTCCTTCGATTCTCCAAGGGTAGATGCAATTTCGTCTGAGGACATGGCCTTGATGTCGGTCATGTTTCGGTCGGTAGCGAGTTTGTGTGCAAATTCCTCGGAGACGCCGAGTTCCATGAGTCGCTTCTTCGTTGCGCTTTTTACTACCATCCAAATTCCCCGCTCAGCCCTGCAAATGAGGCCAGAAACTCAGTCAGGCGGGCCTGACGGGGTTCGAACCCGCGACCATCGGATTAAAAGTCCGACGCTCTACCTGACTGAGCTACAGGCCCAATAATGCACCTTGGGCTTTCTGCCCGACTTACCAACTGTTCATATAGGTTGCGGCGGCGTACTTTTGCCAATAAATCGAACACAGTCAATGTATTTTGCACCCAAGTCATTCTGTAAAATCCCCTCACAAGGGCGGGGTTGCACGATTTTCTTTGAGCGGATAGCAATATAGCCTCTGTGCATCTCGCCAAAATTGGGGGAAGTGATGGTAGACGGCATCTTCAATCTGAGCGACTCCGAAGCCGAAATTTCGCGGCTCGAGCGCTCCGCAGAACGCCGCGCTTGGATCACTCCAGATGGCACCGTTTTGGACCTGATCGTTCCGGCAACAGTTTACCCTCCAAGAAAGGACA
>CBFIIS010000021.1:0-27767 GCA_965662715.1 Candidatus Poseidoniaceae archaeon
TGGCGACCCAATCACCAGCAGGAACATAGCCTGAGAAGGTTCCATTCTCATCACTTTCGAGATTGAAGTACAGGTCTTGGTCGGCTTCATAGAGCATGAATTGCTTTTGAATTGGATCACCAGAAGCATTGGTGAGTGTTCCGGTGACCAAGTAATCATTACGCAATGGCATGTCAATTGCATCTTCAATCGAATCCAATCCAATCACAAGCGGTTGCAAGGCAGTAACGCCACCCAGTGCATAATCGCTTGCGTTTTCACTGTCTGGTGTTGTGAAGTTGAGCAGCACCGAATAGGTACCTGGCTCGAGCATGATGGTGATCACACCCGGGGAGGTGTAGTCATCAGCCGTGAAGTTCATTTGCGTACCATGGTTGTTGAGTGGCACTGCTGAGAAGTCTGGGCTCACAAGTGTTCCATTCTCGAAGGAGGCGTCATTACCAGCATCCATGAAGAACTGTAGAGTGACCTCTTGATGATCTGGGTTTGCAAACAATTCAATCGCTGATGGAGGTGTTCCACTTTCACGAGTGACGTTGAAGTTTTCAACTCCAGCAATGTTGAGTTCCGAATCTATTGCGTTAAAGTCCCAGTTCCCATCTTGCAGGAAGAAGGTGAACTGTCCACCCTCAGTGATTTCTGTACGCCATTCAAGTCCATCTTCATTGGTTGCAGTCAACGTTTGTGCTGCCCAGCCTGGTACCAAATTATCCCACAGAGAAGTGTTCTCATAGAGGTAAACAAATCCATTGGTAGTTGTCGCTGGTGCCAGGTACATGAGCCCCATATCCATCTCAAATTCACCATTGAGGGCAATTAATTGACCGCCCGTGTAGGTCGAGAAAGTGCTGATGGCTGTCATATGGAAGTCTGCACCGTTTGGTAGACGCATGCTGTAGTTTCCATCGACATCCGTCACGGTTGTGAATTCAAGATCCCCAGCCACAAAGTCAACGGTTAAACCACTGGCAGGATCGCTTTCAGCCAACTTAATTTCGTCTGTACCTTGAGCCCACTGGTCGTAGTTCGATGCGTCCAAATGGGTTCGTATTGTTCCATTCACCCATGTGGAAACAGCATAGTTTCCGTCAAACTCGAGGTCTTCAGCTTCAAGTTCAAAGTGAGAGAAGAGAATGTATTCTCCGTCAGAATCATCCGACATAGTGTAAGCACCCATTGGCAATTCAATGTACACTACACCTGATTCATCAGATGTGGCGTTGATTGGAGCCATCAATGAATCGTCGTTGGTGAAGGTCACCACTCGATCAGCGACTGAAATCACAGGCGTCTGTGTTTCCGAGTCAGTCGGTGAGATCAGTTGAACCGTCACATCGTGCATTTCAGGCACGCCCATACCCATCGAGAAGTTCTCGGAGTCGTCACGAACAAAGAGGCTTTCATTGACCTCATACCATCCATCGTTGTCAATGTCGACTCGATAGAAGTACTCGCCAGCAGCCAAAGGACCATAGGAGAAGCTACCGTTTTCGTCAGTGACGATGTGTATAGCATATTCTTCACCAAGGCCTTCGTCGATCAGTTCAATGGTTTCATTGGCGTAGACCTCACCAAAGAAGTCTTCCAATACATCTTCGAACAACGAACCAGGCATGGTCATCTCAAGATCGTACGAAGGGTTGATTCCAACATCTACTGGGCTAGGAAGGAGCACTTCTTTCCCGTTGTCAAGTTGAGCGATCATGTTGTACATGCCCGGAACAAGACCAGTGATGTAGAAGGAACCTGGTTGGACCATTGAGCCAGCGAAGTGACCCTTTCCGATGAACAAACCAGTTCCGTTGAGGGTACCTGTACCTTCGAATGATCCGGTTGCTTCGAATGTTGCATTGACAAGTTCTGTTCGTAGCGTCGAAATACCCTCAGAGGTCAATCGACCGTTGGCTGTTGCTTCACCATCAAGCATGTAGACTGTCAAGTCGCCAGTGTTATCCTTCACACAAAGTGTTTCGTTGGTTGGCATTGAGTAAGTACCGTTTTCTTCAAAGCAATCCATGACAGATTCGTTGGAAACCCAACTGGCTTCAAGAACACCAATACCGTTCCATGTACCATTACTTGTGTACGTTCGCTTGTCTGCAATAGAACGAGTAAACGTTCCTGTAAAGTCTTGAGCAAAGGCTACACCTTCGCTTTCGAAGGTACCGTTTTCGGTAAAGGTTGCCTCACCAGTTCCTTGGAGGATTCGGCTCTCTTCTGAAGAGAAGGAACCGTTGGTGGTTGTCAAGGTGTAGTTGTCAGTCATTGACCAAATGCTTCGGAGAACGAAAGTCGTGTCCACAAGTGGATCTCCGTTGAATGATTCAGCACCAGACCATGTGACCAGTCCAGAAACACCGCTGCTTTGTACATCGACGTCCATCGTCTCGGTGACCGCAGCCTTGCGGTCTGCTTGCTCGGCTGTCACGTTCATTTGAGTAGCGCCGAGCCAAGTCATGTTGGCAACCTGACCGAGAATGGCAGTAATGTCGTTGATTTGACGATCGGTGTTGGTTTCGGTGAGGATATCAGCCAATCCATCCACATAAGCCCCTGTTCTGAGACTGTCTTGAGCAATGGTTGGATTGTACTCACCTGCGAATGCGGAGACACGGATGCGGCCAGCAGGAGCATCGAAACTCCACTTGCCTTCGTCATCAGCATCCACATATCCGATTGGCACCCAGTAGGTATCTGGATCCAAATCTTCAGCACCTTCGCCAGAGAAGGCGTCACGCTCGATAAGCAAACGAACACCGGGGAGAGCCTGTCCATTGTCACTCATTGACACTTGTCCAGAGATTTCGGCACCGGAGTAGTACTTCATGATCTTGACGTAGGTATTGGTGTTACCAATGGTGACGTTTGGATCGTCATTGTACCAGTTGCTGATCACGAAATGGTTCGACATAGCACCCGGAAGTGGCAATGCTTGACTCAACGAGCTGCCTGGGCTACCTTGTTGACCAAAGTGCTGAGCTGGTTGAGGATTCGAAGAGCCTGCATCAATGCCCAGTGTTGAAGCACCGTATCCAACGTAGGTGTTGGCAAGCATGGTGCTGAAGAACTGTGGGTTGTGGTCGACACGAACATCCTGAACCTGGAGTGGGTCAATGTCAGCTCCTGCTTGTTGGTTGAGGAAATCTTCTGTGACGGCTGCGTCGACTTCTTCTCGAGTCATTTCATCTTGGAATTCTCCACGGGTCGTTTCGTAGACTTCATCCATAAAGGTACCAATGTCTTGACCACTGAGAATTGTAGGAGCACCAAAGATACCCATTGGTTGTCCTTGGTTGTAGCCCATGTCTGCAGTGTAACGTCCAGCACGAGGGTAGAGTCGACTGTCGATGGCAAAGTATCGAATCTCGTGGTTTCGCTCAACAGTTTCACCAGGTGCGCCGAGGTAGTCTTGCACTTCATAGGTGTCAATGTTGTTGATGAGGTCATCGTAAAGATCGACGATTTGGGATTCGTCGAGCACATTGGTCAACAACTGCACCGTGAGAGCGAGGCGTGCGTTCTTTCGGTGGATGTGGGTTGAAACTGAGTTGAACTCCTCAATCAAATCCTGTGTGTACCAATAATCGTTAATGATGTAGTGTGTGGTTGATGTAGAGGTGTCTTGGCCAGAACGAATCGAATTGTTGAATGAAACCATTGCTTCAGCCTTCACACCCCAGTCTGTGCCTTGGCAGGTGAGGGAGAACTGTTCAGTACATTCAACAATTTCCTTGTCGTCATAGATTCGGTACACCATTGTCGAGGTATCAAACGCACCATCGGTTTGGTGGTATCCTTGTGCCATGACCATGTCTCTGTTGGTCTGAATCACTTGGAAGCTGTTGTCGATGACAAATGCTTTCAGTTCATCAGTGTCAGCGTTAGCATTGATTTTCTCGAAGATTTCGTATGCACCATCAACGTGTGAGAGATGGTTTTGAACGATGTTCGAATATCCGTTGGTGTAAGCAAGGTCGCCTGTTCGTGCCCTGTTGTAGGAAATATCACCTTCTGCAAGTTGCCAGATGAACATCGATACAAGGTCGGCTTCGGATTGAGCCAAAAGCATGTTTCCTGTTGCAGGAATACCAGACTGGAAGTTGTCGGATACCGATGGGTGTTCTCCAGAAGCAAGTGCTTGGAATCCGTAGTCCCACCAAGAAACAAATGCTGGTCGCTCGGAATATGGCTCCTCAGTGTCTTGTTGGGCAAGCCATTCATAGGCGTTGTTCCAACTGTTATCATTGAATCCTGAACCCATTGTACCTAGGTACCAGTCACCATCATAGGGGCTGTCATCTAGAATTGAGAAGCCTGCAATCTCTTGACGGAGAATATCTGGAATGAGGTTGAAAATGGTCTCATCAAGTTCATCTTCAGCGGTCACTGTTGATGGAATTGCAGCGTCCAAACCATAGGTTGCCTGTTGCCCAAAGAGCATGATCATCACGAGCAGAATTGCGGAGAAATTAGGTGTTCTCCAGACTGCTTTTCGTGCTCCACGAATACGATCTTCTGGCGTTCGGATACCGTACTTCTTCCATGAACGAACCATGCCACTCCAGTTTGCCCACTTCCACAAGGAAACAATACCCCATGCGCCAAGCACGGCCATTGCTGGTGTAGCGTTGAACATGAATCGGGCAGCGGACCATGCCATGTACGAAGCTGCGAGAATCCACACACCAAAGACGAGGCTTGTGTGCTTTCGTTCACGCATGCCAGCAATGAGGGCAAGCAATCCCATAACGAGTGCCAACAGGAACGTAATTGGTCCAAATTGTGCAAAGAGTTGCCCACGATCGGTGGCGTTTGCTTCTGCGACTGTGCCGAAAATCTTGGACTTCGTGAAGTAGCCTCCACCAGTGAACAAGACATCCCATGCATTGCTCAATTCAAAGAACTTGAGCACGTAGAGGAAGCCGAAGAACACTGTGCCTCCAGCAACGAGAACACCCAATACCAAGAGCCATGGTTTGTCTCTGAATCCAGTAGTGATGAAAGCAATGGTCAAGGTGAACACAAGGATGAACAAGAAGGGTTGAAGACCAGTTCCGTCAGTGACCAAGTTGAGTTGTGGGTGAGCGTAGAACGGCAAGGCCATCAGAAGGTTGACCAACAGCATGGAAATGAACAAGACGTTCAGAGTTGTTGAGTCCCTTCGACGGAACATGTTCAATGCAACTTGCAACGCATATGCAAGGAAGAGAATTGATGGTCCAACAACGAATCCTTTCCAACCGAGGGAAACCACACCAAATGAGACACCAGCAAGAACTGCGTACGACAACGCAGCAGTTCGCTGATGAGCAACGGCACTGAAGGAATCGATCAAGGTTGCAATTGAAGGCGAGGTGTTGCGCAACAATCGGTCGCTTCCTGCATACTTCACAGCCTTGAGCCAATACATGAAGCCCATGGTCAAGAACAGCATGATGAACGCATCGTGGTCAGCCAGTGCGAAGGTCGAATGCGAAACGTGTGCTGGCATGAAGGCGATGAGCCATGCAGCAACTACACCTGCCTTTGCGTTGACATGCTCCCGTGCGATTGCAGCGACAGGAAGGATGGTGAGTGCCCCATACACTGCAGGAAGGGTCAGCATGGACCACCATACAGCGTCCTCAGAACCAACGAAGGGTTCGAGGAGTGTGGCAAGCACAGCGATCGACCAGGTGAACAACGGAGGTCGAGGATTGATACCACCGATTGGGTAGTATCGATCTGCATCGACAATCATGTGAGCGTTGTTAGCAAGAATGTAATCGACAACCCGCTTCATGTACCATGGGTCAGAACCACCGGTCATGTCCCAAGTGTTGGTTCCAAGAGAGTTCATCGAAGGGATGACATACCATTGCAATCGAATAACGAGGCCAAAGAAGAACGCCATACCGACCATAATGCTGGCCCAGTGAGCATTCCAGAATTGACGAGCACCTGATGGCTCAAATTCACTTCGGTTTGACCATCCACCCCACTTGTCATGTGTGCCAATCACGTAGATGATGGCGCAGATGAAGAAGGTGAAGGCAAGCCAAATCAAGGCGCCCCAACTTCCATCGAATGCATCGTTCTGAATCAAACCAGATTCGTACCACGAAGAAACGAGGTAAAGAGCCCACATTGAACCAATGAACATGGATCGAGTGAACCAGCGCTCAGAAGCCATACCAGCCACAATCATAGCGACCATACCGGTGAAGAAGGCACTCCAGAATCCGAAGTAGCCATGGTAGCCAGCAAGGTCTTGATTGGCTGCAACAGCACGGTCGCTGTATGGTCCAAAGAGGTTGATAATGGATGATTCATCACCCATCAGGTGGTTAAAGTGCCAGAGGCTACCGATGTGAGCAAGTGCCCAAACCAGCAGACCAATCTGAAGCGGTAGCGTGGATTTATTCCAAGCCCCATCGCCATCTGTAATGTGACTGAACCATCCCTTCTCTGACGAAGGAGACAGGACGCCACGAGCCAAGACCGAAAAGAGAGCACCGAGCACGATGAAGAGCATCATGTAACTGAAGAACTGGTAGCCAACCGCTCCACGGTAGGCATCCAGAACACCAATCGCTTGTCCGGATTCAAGGACGAGTCCATCGGTTGCGATGGTACTCAAATGAGTTGCGATGTGACCTGCAGCGACGAAACCAAGTTCGATACCAACAGCTGCAAACATCAACACATTGGCCCATTCAAACGAGCCACGCATGACGAGTGCATGAACGCCAAACATCACGACAAAGAACAGGAGTGCAGTCACTGCGTCAAGACCAAACATGAAAACGACTTGTGATCCAATCAAAGCAACAACCAAGGAAACGAGGGAAAGGGTTGAGTTCGAAAAAGAGACGGTGCCGGATGCTTTGAGCATTCGCGGGGCGAGACCAAGCGAAGCCGCCACAAGGACGACAAGCATAGGTGCCATGTTGTCTAGGTTGAGATCGAAGTTCATACCAACGATCTGTGTTGCTGCGAGCGCAAGAAGCACTGCAAGGGGGGCAATAAGCCAACCGAGCAGAGGTGCTGGCGCTGGGCGCATTTCTGGGTTTTTCTTTTCCATTTTTTTCCCTCAGGGTGTTTGCAAGACAGCAGCAAGGCTGGCGAGCATCTTGGCCACTTTAGACCCTCTTTTAATAATGACGCAACGAGGTTGCCCCCCTTTTGTGACGGAGCACCCCGATTTGCGTGTTCTTCTGATGGGGTTTTCTCAAGTCACAGAATGAGCCGGAATAAGAACCTAAAATTTACAGCGCTCGATGACCAATGTCAGTCCTGTAGTGGCTGCCTTCGAGTTCGATTGCTTCGATCATGGCATACGCCCGTTCAGCGGCAATTGACAGTGTAAGCCCAAGTGCCGTACAGGTGAGCACACGGCCACCACTTGAAATCAAGTTTCCAACTTCATCAAAGGCGGTTCCAGCATGATTAACCCACGCTGTATTGGTAGGCATTGGCAGCCCAGTGATGACTCTTCCTTTGACAGGTGAAGCAGGATAGCCTTCAGAGGCAAGAACAACAGTCAGGGCATGAGCGTCATGGAATTCAGCGTTGTACTCAGAGAGGCCATCGGTTGCTGATGCGTAGAGCATTTCATACACATCGCTCTTGATCAATGGCAATGTAATTTGGCATTCAGGATCACCAAATCTCACATTGAATTCTACGACACTTGGGGCGCCATTTTCGGGGATCATCAGGCCAACATACAGCACTCCGCGATAGGGAACTGGTTGGCTTGAAAGATAGGTGTGCATTGGTTTGACAATGGTTTCCAGCGTTCTTGAATGCACGTCAGGGGTGACGACTGGTGCCGGACAGTAGGCGCCCATACCACCTGTGTTCGGGCCTTCGTCGCCGTTGTAAGCTCGTTTGTGATCTTGACTTGGAGGAAGACAGACAAATCCAGAACCGTCCATCACGACGAGCATACTTGCTTCCTCGCCTTGTAGGAATGCTTCGAGCAACACTTTACCATCGCTTCGAATTGACGACTCGATGAAGGCTTGTGCTTCGTTTCGATCGCTTGTCACGACAACGCCTTTGCCGCCTGCCAAGACATCGCGTTTCACCACCCATGGTTGGCCTTCGAAGTCGTCTAATGCTGCCTGTATGTCGGAATTAGCATCGAGCACATGGAAATCGGCGGTCGGCACTCCAGCGGTCCTCATGACGTTTTTTGCATGGAGTTTCGACCCCTCAAGTTCTGCAAGTGCTTGCACAGGTCCAAAACAAGGAATGCCGATGGCTGAGAGTTGGTCTGCCAGTGCATCACAAAGTGGTGCTTCTGGACCAACGACAACAAGGGAAGCTTCAATGTGCTTCGCGAGTTTGACCAGCGACGAAAGATCCGATGCTGAAACTGCATGATTTGTGGCAAGTTCGGAGGTGCCTGCGTTTCCAGGCGCGCAATGCACTGCCTCGACATGACTCGAGGAGGATAAGGCCATGCACAGAGCATGCTCTCTTCCGCCACCACCAACAACCAAAACTGTCCTGTCCGCCATGCCCAACAACGGTCGGCTTCGGCACATAATCCCATCGTGCCCCCTTTCTCAATCAGAGGGCTGAGCACAACATACGGGGCAGGCTTCAAAGGCCTTCGTTGACCAACCGTCATCATGCCTAGCGTCGCCATGGAGGGTCTGATGTGAATTTCCTCATTCTGTGCCTCATGTGTTTATGGCTTTACTTACCTGGATTTTTGGCAAACACATTCGCTATGATGTGGGGCAAATGGCTTCCAAAAACAGGATATGGTCCGTGGCCGATTGATGGTGGCCGCACGCTAAAAGACGGCAATCGGATGTTGGGGGATGGCAAAACATGGAATGGTTTGATCGGTGGTTCCCTGACATCAGGCTTGCTTTGTATCCTCATGGTGGTCATGACCAATGATGGCAGCGGAGCAGGAGCCCTCGATGACACAACCATCTTTGCTTCGCCTCTTTCAGGGGCAGGTGATGCATGGTTTTCAGTCGGTGGAACAATGATGAGTGCCTTTGTATTGGGCACCTTCCTCGGGTTCATGTGCTTGGTAGGTGACAGCACGGGCTCCTTTTTCAAGCGCCGTCGTGGATTGAAAAGAGAAGGTGACATTTCATCGAAAGCTCCACTTTTGGACACATTGCCGTTTGCGATTTCGGTGTTCCTCGCAGGACAAATCTTCCTTGGACCTTCATGGCTTGCCGATGAGGCATTGCGTCTTCCAATGCTGATTCTCGTGCTCATTACCCCAGTGCTCCATCGAAGCTTCAACCTCATTGGATATGCCATTGGATGGAAGGATGTACCTTACTGACGGAGCGAACTCTATATCCGACTGTTGGCTCCATCTCACTATGCGAACCGCTGTATCCTTGGTATTCCTGCTCTTGATGGCCCCACTTTTTGGTGGCCTTTCATCTGCTGAAATAACAACCGACGAAACCTCCATCACCATCACAGGTACTGAAACATGGGATGCCTCCAACCCGATTGATCTCGACCTCACAATCACAGATGGGGCCTCGTTATTCATTGACGACACCACAACAGTAGCCCAGGGCGTGACCATCACCGTCGAAAACGGTGCAAGCCTTACTGTGAACGGAGATTTACTCGGGGATGATTACGACGCTGGCCTTTTGATTTACAATGATACTGAACTCAATCTCAACTTCGGTGATGTGGCAGAAACAGGACAGGTTCGAATCAATCTTGATCACATCATTCCTGAAACGGCTATGTTCAACATCACCATTGGTGACGAGACTCGAGATGCTGTTGGTAGCGATCACGTCGATATTCCAGCAGCCCTTGATGGAACACCGCTTGTTGTTGAATTCTATGTCTACTACTTCTTTGCAACACAGGTGACCAGCGTACAAGCACTCCACTCCGGTTCAAGCGGCGGCGACACGATCAACGCTGAAGATCTTGACCACACTGGAGGAAGCCTGAAGTGGAACTCTGCTGCCTTTGCCCTCAACGCTCAGGGGTCAGTGTCAATCAACAACGCAACCATCGGGGGGGCAGACCTTACTTGTGCCGGCTCATGTTCCATGAATGGAGCAACAGCGACTGGAAGTGCACCAATTCATGTCACAGACACTGGAAGCTTGTCGGTTGATGAATCAATGATTCAAGGGTCAAGGACTGACGAAGACATCATTGTTCACGATACTGGTGACATTACCTACACTGAAAGCAGTGGAACTGGTGGTTTTACAGACGCTTGGATTCGGTTGCTCTCTCAAAGGGTACTGCATACAAATTCAGGAAACATCACAGTCCATGCTACCGGTTTGGGCTACTATGGCAGCACAGTTGACAACATCACAAATGAAAACGGTCATGTGAATTACGCCCTCAGTGAACATGCTCGAATCGTCGAATGGGTGGATGGTGATGGCGTATACCACAAAGAAGATGCAGAAATTCTCCTCACACTCTCCTCGAGTTGGGGTAATTATGAAACAACCATTGTCGCACCGATGGTCCCACTCGAAACTGCTGCTGTACCATTGCCTTACATCGACGTGATCTCGATTGACATGGAAGACAATACAGGGTACACCAACATGGGACTAAGCGGTGATGTGGTCATCGAAAACAGCGGCGAAGCAAGTGTTTCAGGCGTTAGTTTCTGGTGTTATGTGGGTGATGAATTGCAGGACACTTCTCAATTGACCGTCTCACTCGAACCAGGTGAAACCAAGACCATTTATGTCACATGGCGAACAGGTTCGGCTGGTGTCGAGTCGCTTGAGTGTAAACCATTGATTCCCAATGTGTTGAAATCAATTACCTCTGATGTATCGAATACAAACGGAGCCACATCCCAAGAAGTATCATGGTCAGTGGCTGAAGAAACAGAGGACCAGCCGTGGATCATCTTCGCCATGCTTCTCGCTGTTGTTCTTGCTGGTGCATGGGTGGTCAGCAACCAGGCAACGAAGGCCGCCTTGAGAAACGCAAAGCCAGAAGTTGAAGAGAGCGCTCCTATGGAAAAATCCTACCTTACAGATAATGAAGTGGAATCAGAAGATGAGTCTGAAGACGATGCCTCTGATGGTGATTCATCTGCTAGTGAAAGCGTATGGGATTCGGCATCCGAAGATTGAGGCTTAGAACTCAGGAACAGATGCACTCATGACCCACTGCGTGGTCGGTTTGTGCCAATCTCTCAGTTGGTCGGTTTCCAAGCGGAGTTGAAGCCCTTCACCCGGCATGAACTCCTCATCTGCAATCTCAAATATTATGTCGATGTCATTGGTTCTAAATGTGTCATCAAAAAGGAGCGATTGTTCTGTCACCGATCCGTCCATGGTGCGCTCAAGTATGACACGAATATGGCATTCTTGGAGTGGGTTTCGTAAGGTGCAAGATTCACTGCTACCATCATGTTCAACATTCACGGTGCCTTCGAATGAAACAATCCCTTGAGCAGGAACCAAATTCACCACTGTGTCTTTTGCTGTTGGCGCACACTCGCACTCCATGTTGTCTGATTCGACGAAACCTATGACACCAACAGTCAATTGAATTGTAGCACTTTGAATTGCAGCTGATGTTGACGAGGTGGCTCGAACGGTATAGGTTCCGGGTTGAGCGAAACTGTGGTTCACTGTAGAGCCAGTGGCGGTGTTGCCATCATCAAAATCCCACAAAACGATGCCACTGCTTGACGCCTCGAGTGAAAATTCGTGAAGCCTCTGCGTGATGACTTCTTCCTCATCGTTATCACCCTCATCGACCTCAATAAGAGTGTAAGCGTTTTCCCCATAGGTTTCGCTCGAAGAGATTGTCATGGGTTCATTAGGTGAAGTAGAAGCAAGTGTAATGTTGGTCAAAACGGCACCTGTGCCCGCACTGATCAACAAGAGAGCCACGAGGGTTAATGCTGATAATGAATACTTCATGGTTTAGAATACACTCGTATTCCTTATCAAGTTCTGTTGGAGAGCGTATTTATTTTCAACCCGATTGAGGACCATGAATCATTGATTTTTGAGGTAATCTTCGCCGTACCATACCCACTGTTCCATTGTCCACCCTTGAGGTAACCCCTCTGCAGGCAACGGTGGGCCAACTTGAGGTTGCGGAGTTATGTGTGGAGTCGTTACAAAAACACTTGCCGGGGCTGTATCAGTTTGCTTTCTGCGAATAAAGAGCAGCAGTCCTACCAGACCTGCAAGTAAGGCCACTCCAGTACCCATGAACGCCACAGAACTGGATGCAGCGTACTTATTGGCATCATTGGGGAATGCGTCACCATCGTCAGACCAACCATCACCATCGGTGTCGAGGCAACCGAGTCGATCAAGCGTCGATGTACCTGCGACTGTTGGGCAGTCATCGCTCATGTTGTTGTTTTGTTGATCTGGATAAGAGTCACCATCGTCATCAGACCAAAAGAGGGGATTGTCAGGATACTCATCTGATTCGTCATCCCATCCGTCGCCGTCGCCGTCTAGACAACCGTATCGGCCCTCTGTTGAATCGCCCGGTAGTTGTGGGCAACTGTCTGGTTGATTGCCGTCAAATGCATCACCAAAGCCGTCATTGTCAGAATCCAAATACTGCGTAGAATCATTTGGGAAAGCGTCTGCATCGTTTGACCAACCATCGCCATCATCATCTGGACAACCAAACCGATCTTGGAAGGACGTGCCTGCTTGAGATGGGCAAGCGTCCGCTTCAAACCCATCTGGGGCATCGCCGAAACCATCTCCATCTGCATCTGCATGTTGGCTGGCGTCTTGCTCAAAGGCATCAGCTCCCGAATCAATGCCCCATAATGAACTCGGGTTTGACCATCCATCGCCATCGCTGTCTGTGCAGCCAAGGCGATCTTCTGTCGAAGTACCGTAAACACCTGGGCACTGGTCCCCATTGAGGCCAGTTGGAGAATCACCATAGCCGTCTTCATCGGTGTCGGCCCATTGGGATGGTGTGGACGGGAAGGTATCGATGGAGTCTGCATAACCATCGCTGTCCGCATCAGGACAGCCAAAGAGGCGTCCGTTGTTGCTTGTACCTGCATCGTTTGGACAATCGTCATGCTTGTCAAGGAAACCATCGTTGTCGTCATCTTCGTCTTCGTTGCGATCCTCGCAACCATCTTGATCTGCATCGCTGGTCATTGAAGAGGTGAAGGAAAGTGAACTCTGTGGGCAAAGATCTGAGCCCATTGAGGAAGCGACGCAATCCCATGCTGTGTTTGATCCTTCATCACAAATTGAATCATCATCATCATCGTAATCTTCGCCCATATCTTGGCATCCATCGCCGTCATAATCGGTGAGATCGGTTGAAAGCCAAGCCATTTCACCAATTGGGCAGTCGTCACGGATGTCGATCACAGCGTCATTGTCATCGTCAAAGTCTTCTGAGGCATCCTCGCAACCATCCATGTCATGGTCGGTTGCTGATGTAGGCACCCATCCGATGATGCCTTGAGGGCATGCGTCGTTTTCATCCAACAATGAGTCGTTGTCATCGTCTCCATCACATACATCACCCAGACCGTCAGTGTCATGATCGAGTTGATTGGGGTTGGCCACAAGTGGACAATTGTCGTCGACGTCGACGACACCATCGCCGTCAGCATCGGTATATGGGTCAATTCTAACAACTTCATCTTGAGCGTTGTCGACATAATACAAGTGGCCATCAGGACCGATTTCCATACCCATGATGGAACTCGCCGTCGTTTGAATTGAGCCTGCCTCGACAGCGCTCTTCCCGTTCACGCTCAAATCATAGGCAACAATCTCACCATTGCCATTCAGTGACACGAAGAGTTGATCACCTTCAAGAGCGATTCCAGAAGGACGGTTGAGCCCACTATCCAAAACACCCCATTCTACGCCGTTGATGCGGGAATATTCTTCCAAAGGTTCGGTTCTGGTTGGAGAATTCATAATGTCTGTGGTGGTGAATGTGGTGTCATCTGTGTTGACCCAAACCACGCGATTTGCACCAGCGTCCGCAATGTAGAGGATACCGGTTTCTTTGTCGAGGATCATGTGTCCTGGCGTTCCAAGGGAATGGGTCAATTGAACATCTGAGTAACGGCGCACAAGAGCATCGGAGTGGTCATCCATTCCAGTGTCATGATCTTCTTGGAAATCATAGTAGACAAGTTCCCCATAGTAGCCATCATTGTACCAATAGGCATTATCTGAGTCATGGGCAATACCCACGCCAAAAGGCGACTCATGGTTCATATCGATGTGGCTGCCCAGCAAGCCGTCAGTTTGGTGCTCGACTGCAAAATGGTCAAGTGAAGATGGCCAAAGAGTTGGACCCATGAAATTGTTTCCAGGAGTTTGTTGTCCACAGTAGGTGTTGTCGGTCTCTTGTGCTGAGCCCCACTGCCAGTCGAACTCTTCGTGGTACGCACCAAAGGCGATCGCACTCACTTCTTCAAGAAAGTGATTTCCATACGCATCCTTACGGTTTTGCGAGGTTTGGTTGTCCATACCTACGTTTTCGACAATGGTAATGCTGTCCGTAGCCCGGTTTGCAACCCACAATTCATTGGCTTTACCCGGATGAAATTCGAGGTCTCTTGGCTCATTGAGCGCATCTGTGTAATCGGCGATGACCACTTCTTCGAAGGTGTGACCGAATTGCTCGACAGCCGGTGAGCTCTCATTACCCACCGCACTCAGTGGCAGGTAAAACAGCAGAACCATGAGGATGATGAGAGCGACACGTCGGTTTGCCATGATGTGTGTTCACCCCATTTACCTTTGATACCTTGCACGCCATATGCAAACAATACATCGACGGTTATGCATTTACAACGAGCAACCAAGGTCAGCAGGTTGGCATGTTGTCGTTCGCACCTGGATCTTCCCAGTTAAGTTCCCAAGAGCTGCTGCTCATGTGAACTGCATTGCTGCCTGCATAGTATTCGTTCGTGACAATGACTTGGAAGGTGTAGCAACCGTCATCATCGAAGAAATCGTCTCGTTCAAGAATCTCGATTGTTCCCGTATTCGGATCATAGCCAGTG
The DNA here is from genome assembly GCA_965662715.1 of Candidatus Poseidoniaceae archaeon. Classification (GTDB taxonomy): domain Archaea; phylum Thermoplasmatota; class Poseidoniia; order Poseidoniales; family Poseidoniaceae; genus MGIIa-L1. The sequence continues at coordinate 15,008 of CBFIIS010000021.1, forward strand.
CCCGGCATAGCCAACCAGCGGTCAGTACTTCCAGTTTGAGTGCCAGAAACTGAACTCACCCATGTTGCCGAGGTACCATCGACCTCAATGACAGGGGATTGCCACTTCTGGCTGCTGTCCTTCATCACCTTGAGTTGTATCGTATAGTCGGATGATACAGGGAGGTATTTGTTGACATTGGACATTGAGTGTTCACCGTTGTTTACAGTTGTCTCTGAATCACCGAACATACCCAAGATCGATTCAATTTGAAGACCTGCTTCAGTGGTTTCTGTTGTGTCACCCGAGGTTGTCGTGGATGAAACAAGAGTAATCCGAGCCCCTGAATGAGTTACTTCTCGGTTGAGCAAACCGGGAGTAATCTCAACGCTTTCCACCGTTCCCGTATTGGATTCGACTGAGAGTGTGTAAGAAAGAACCGTTGACAACTCATTGTTTTGTGAATTTCCTTTGAACACTTCTGAAAGTGGAGCTTGGAACCTCACCATATCCGCTGAAAGGGATTGCGTATCCGACCACACAGTTTCACCACCAACTTCGATGGTGCTTGTAGCCTCAGAGAAGGAACCTCGGACAACAAAGGTAAATTCATCTGAATCTTCATTGATTTGAAGTTCTGCAATACCAATGGAGTCTTCGCCCAACTCCAGACCTGCAAGGTATGGGACAGATGTCATCAACAAATATCCAACAACAAGAACGACCGTTTTCTCCCGATCAATCGAGTCCCATACCATGTAGAATGAACCGCCGATGAGGGCAAGAGCAACAAGACCGAATGGTACCGGCCCCGTAATGTCTTCAAGGAAGTAATTGTCCAAAAACCACATACCGATGAAACCGAGACCACCAAGGACAAGTCCAATTTTACTGGCTCGATCCATGAAGGACGGTTCAGATGTAACAACAGTCACTTTTTCCTTAACTGGTTCGGGTGTCTTCTCGACAACTTTCTCCACTACTTCTGCTTCTTTTGCGGCGGTTGCTTTGTCCAGTAATCCACTCATAGAAATCCCTGTTATCCTACCGTTTGACGCAGGGGATTATCAAACCAACCCCTATTCATGTCACAAACAGGCGCATTGCGCAAGGCTGTCAGACGAGCCGTCACAGACCAGGAGCGGATTCTCTCCACTCCCCTTCTTCATCTTCGCTACCGGTCATTCGACGGCCAGCGACTGCTGCTGCTAATGCGAGCATTGAAACTGCGGGAACGACTTCAAAGCCTGGAAGATAAACACCACGGACATACACTGTGATCATCTGAGATTCACGGATACAGCCGCCGTTATTACAAGCGAATTCTGATTCAGCGTAGAAGTCAAGCACGTGGTAGGCATCGCTCCATCCCTGTGTCTTTGGCGTACGAGCCATGACACGAACCTTGGTTGCTGTTGGGATAGCGTCGATTTGGACCTTCACTGCTGGCAAGTTGATGGTGAAACCAGCCTTTTCCAAGTCAGTTCGGCTTGAGTCAGTAATGCCGACCTTCATGAAGTCAATTTGGTTGCCAAGATTGTAGACCTTGAATTCGAAGTTCTTATCCTTCTTTGGCATGAGTTGAACGAATGGCTCAACTGCTTCAACCTGGACAAGTGAATATTGCATGATGTTGACAATCATGTTGTTTTGGGAGGAAGCCGTGTTTGCTGGTGGCAGGCTGTTAATCTCTTGGACTGTTGCAGAGACAGAGAGGGTGCGGCTTTGCATCACCATGTATGGTGTGGCACGAACAGAGATTTGGAAGTCAACTTCCGAGTTTCCACCGATGTACATGTCACCGGGAGATGCGGTGGCTAAGCCATCGCTGGTCACCAAGATGCTGATTTTCTCTTGGTAGGTGGTAGGATTGCTAGCGGTGCATGTCGTAAATCCGGAGTACGTAGAACCCGGCTTCACCTCGACGTTGATCGAGATTGGTGCACACGAAAGCGAAACAGCTGCAGTGGGCACTTGTGCTGCCGCAGGAACTGCAACAAGCATAATCGAACCAATGTAAAGAGCAAGAATGAAAACGGCACGCTTCAACATACGAACTTCACCTATTGGTCAATCCCACAGATGCTACCCTCATAACCGTTGTGATAAAATGGGAAAGAAAGAGCATTGAACAAACCCTTGAATTTGACTCGGATTCACCATCCCAATCGCCATTAAAATCTGAAAAAAATTCGTGGAATAAGTGGTGGGCCCGAAGGGAGTTGAACCCCTGACCTCCCGGTTATGAGCCGGGCGCTCTAACCGACTAAGCTACAGGCCCCTGTTGTGTTGCACTTGGTGAGACTCATCAAGTTATCCTTTTCATTCGAATTGAACCAATGAGGATTGTGTTGGTTTGATCCATTCTCTAACTCGTTGCTCTAACGAATCTCGAATTGCCTCAGGAACAAAAATCAGAGCCCGTTCATTCGGTTGTGTAAGTGATCGTATGAGCGCTGAATGCTCAGAAGCGTCACCACCGTCTTCAATGATGATTCCTTGGGCATAAGGCATGTATCCACGCTTCGAAATCCGAGCGTAAATGACTTCAGATTCAACATCATAACCAGCCTCAGCAACTGCTGCTTCAATCCGATCTTTGACAACTTCAACCATCTCTGTGGTGAGTGCTTCAATACGAAGTGATTTGTGGAATTCCCTTCTTGACATCATCTTCGTAGCGTACTGAGAAAGCATCTCATCGCTGTGTTCGGCCCAGTCTGGGATGGCAACGCGTACATGTGCATCATTGAGGCTTGCATAGCCCCTTGCATCGAGGGATTCATCCAACAACATTTTGTGAAGCGAAGGCGAGAGTGTCAATTCCCCTTGTTGTGCAAGGGTTCGAGCCCGAGCAAGCATACGCACAAGGTAGTTTTGGGTCAGCATGTTGACTTTGTGAAAATAGACTTGGTGATACATGTGATATCGAGTGACGAGATAAGCTTCGATGGCAGGTAATCCCCATGCCTTGACAAAGAAATGTCCATCATCACCCACCCTGAGGGCTCGAAGAACCCGAGCAATGTCAAAGCCACCAATCTGGGCGCCTGTGTTCGCCTGGTCGCGAACCATGTAATCCATTCGATCGACGTCAAGTTGGCTTGAAACAATCTCTTTCATGAACGGTGGAATTGGCGTCCCATCATGTTCCGAGGCACCGTCCAAGAGAGCGAAAAGGCGTTCTGTTCGTTGTTGACCAAGGGTTGATTTCAAAGCTGCACCGACTTCAGTTTCTTCCGATTCAAGGAGCACCCTGCCCCAATGTTCGTGCGAGTGGAATGTTGCAAAGACTTCAGGTGTTTCGAGCACATGCGAGAATGGAGGGTGGCCAATATCGTGAAGCAATGCAGCAAGTTGAACCAATTCAGCATCTTCATCGCTTAGAATCCCAGGTTGGACCTCTTGAAGAGATGCGGTTAATTGACCTGCCAAATAGTAGGCACCGAGTGAATGTGCAAACCGATTGTGGTTGGCAGCAGGAAACACATACTCGCAGGTTGAGAGTTGTTGAATGTGACGCAGCCTCTGAAATTCCTTTGTATCAATGATGGTTGCGTGCTGGCTTGGAACCAGAATATCCTTGTGTATTTCGTCACGAATCACACGGTCGCGCATCGCCATCCCCATACCTCCCTCGGTTCAACCATTAAAAAAACAGACCCACAAGCAAATCACCAATTTCAGTCATTTCAAGAGACCAACTCAAGGCAAACGGCTATGGCTAGACCGCGACTCAAGTCGACCATGGCCGATGCTCTGAAGGACATCATGCTAAAAATCACTGACGATGACCCAGCGACTCGCGGGCAGAAATTATGGGTCATGTTTGCCCTCGCAATTTTCCTTGTAGCCTCGCTTAATTGGTACGCCATGGTGAGGGAACCGCAAGTGGTTTTGGTTGAAGATTTGGTGAATCACAACCGTGAAACTGTCTTGGTTGAAGGCACCGTCATCTCTTGGATTGAAGATCGCTACGGCAGCGGAGAAGATCGAGTTGATCTTGTCGTTGAAGACGACACTGGAGTCATCAGCGTCCGTTGGTATTCAACGGGTGAAAAGCCCCCAATTGGCACGAATGTCACGGTCATGGGTGCAGTTGTTGATTACAACGGTCGCTTCTACCTTCAATCAACCGGCGCAGGGGCCATTTGGTGGGAAGCCGATGGCCTTCCGGAAGTCCAACGGCTTTCACTAAGTGATTTAGCCGTCGAACCGGAACGTTATGCGGGGGAAATTGTCACGATTACGGGATTCATCAGTGAGGCGATCAACAAAGATGCAATCTACACATCAGCTTACATTACCGACCATCCTGGAAATGCCGCACACCAGCTTCAATTGTTAATTCAATCAGCCCCGGGGGTGTGGATCGAAGCTGATTCGAAAGTTGAGGTGACAGGCATGCTCAACTATCAAGAGACAAACCTACGATGGGCCTTCATCACCCAAGGCCCAGAAATCATCATTGTCGACGGATATACACCACAACCAAAGATGCTCGAATGGGCAGGAGAATCCACGTGGAGTTATGAATCTGGAAGCATGGTTTCGATGGCAGGCACCGTACTGATCTCAAACAATCAGTGGACCCTCTTTGGGCCAAATGGGAATATGATGTGCATCTTACCTACGGATGAAGACATTACCAACTCTGAAACAAATGGCTACAATGGTTCGGCGTACGAAGCCACCGGTCGATTGATGTGGAACGATGACAGAAGCATGTGGTGCATCGACGCCAACAATGGAAACGGAACGAACCTCATCGACCCAATGTCTGCCATGTCCATGCAAGCGATGCTGTCTGCAAACCCTGCTTCAATGCTGGAAGATCCAAACAAAGTCTACACACTCAGCACGTTCATGCAATATGCCTTCGAACCGTTGGACACGGATGGATATTTTGTCGATAGTCAAACCTACACATTTGGACAGACAAGAGTGGCCATGTCCTTCCCTGCAACTCGAACAGAGTGGATTGAATCTGGTCAAGGCTTGGTAGCCAATGTCACCGTTGCTTGGGACGATGAAAAGATGATGATGCGATTGATGGTTCAAAATTATCAATTGGTTGGCGACCCACCTGAACCCCAATCCCTCCTTTGGGATGATGGAGCAACGCAGTGGGGCTATGCGAAAAATACGCATGTCCTGATCAATGGCAAGGCTGTCTTGGAAGACGATGGATGGTTCCTCTACAGGGACGGTTCCTCTCAATCGATTCGTTTGAATCTTGATTTAAACCCGATTGGAACAGACGATTATCATTCGAACATCTCAATGACATGGACTGGAAGATTGCGCCAAATCGAGCATCCATCAGAGGTCTCGTTGGTGTACAGCCTTGACGGGGCGGATGCTTTGGATACAGACGGCGATCGTGTGGCTGATTCACTCGAAAGCGCCAATGGAACGAACATCAACAATCCTGACACCGATGGTGATGGTGAAGATGATCGAACTGAATTGGAACAGGATACAAACCCCAACACATGAGGTGATACAATGTTGGAGGCTTATTTCTATGAACTTGGGTGGATGCTCTTCGCCCTGTTCTTTGGCGTCTTCATGGGTTCGTTAACCGGCATTATTCCGGGATTTCACGTCAACAATGTGGCATTAATTCTTCTCGCTCTAGCACCAAGTCTCCTCGCGCTTGGCATCCCACTTTCTGCAGTGGCAGGGATCATTGTGTCCACCGGAACGGTGCACACATTTCTCAATTACATCCCTTCTGCCTTAATGGGGGCGCCAGATGCTGACCAGGCCTTGTCGTTACTTCCTGGCCACCGCATGCTTCTTTCGGGAAATGCTGCTCGTGGTGTAGCATGGTCTGCACGAGGCTCGCAACTCGGACTCTTCCTTTCTCTTCCACTCATCGTCGTAGCCCGGATTGCATTTGGACCTGAACTTGGGTGGTATGATCAACTTCGCACAATGTTGCCGTTCATCCTTTTGATCATCTCCGCATTGCTCCTTGCTACTGAAACAACAAGGCTTGATTGGCCATTGTGGTTGCAAAAACTCAGCTTTGGCCGATTTGGGACAGATTCGAGATTTGCTGGCTTCTTCACCGCAACTGCATTCTTCCTTCTTGCAGGACTCTTTGGCTGGACCATTATCGGACCCACCGCTTTGCCGGCGAAATCGCCAATCAACATGCCTGGTGCAAGTCTGCTTCTGCCGGGTTTAGCAGGTCTATTCGGCATTGCGAATTTGCTCGACATTTACGCTACAACTTCACACTTGCCGCCACAAAAAGAGAATTGGGATTTACCCCCTTCTAAGCCTTTGTTAGTGCCTTGCTTCTGGTCAGGCGTGGCCGGCGCATCGATGGGTGTCTTACCAGGCATGACAGCATCGCAAGCAACGGTCCTGGTGATGGGTGGAAGAAACGTTGTGGCTAAGGTCCAAGGGAAAACTGGCTACGGCATGGATTGGGAAACTCGACGACTCACAGAAATGACCGATGATGAGTTGTTGGAAATAGCAAAGGCTGAAGCAGATGATGGCGTTGAAGGTCCACAAACAAAGCAGGACTTGGAAATTATTGCCATTCTCTCCGCAGTAAACACCTCTGTCACAGTTTGTGTTCTCGGGTTCTTGTACATCATCAGCCGTTCAAGATCCGGTGCAACGTTAGCGCTCAAAGCAATGTACCCAGTGGATACATGGAGCAATCTCGAGCCAACTGCTGATTTCATTCGGCTGCTTGCCATCACTCTCGCCGCTGGCTTGATGGCCATGCCGATTATGCGATATGTCGGCATGGGTATGTTGCGTCTGCACGCAGCAATTCCATTGCAACAGATGATCATGAGCGTCATTGTCTTTGTTGGATCACTCGTTTTCGTAAGCACTGGGTTCATTGGAATGTCAGTCCTCATCGTCGGGACTATGATCGGTTTGCTCCCGCCAAGGTTGGGCATACGGCGAAGCCACGCCATGGGCGTCATCCTCGTTCCAATCATGATTTTGATGTTCAAGAACCTCGTTGACAACGCTGGTTTCCTGTGAGACCACAGATTGACTCTTCAACGGCATCAGGCGTAAGCCCTATGCCCTTTGACCATCTGAGTCGGAACACTGGTGCCCCATGATGTCTAAGTCCCGACCCCTCCTGCTAGCGCTTCTTTTGGTGTTCTCGACATTGGGAACAGTCACGATGACTGAACTCAACGCTGAAGTAGAGTCCTTCACATCCGCCAGGTCAACAGCCTGCTCGGGCACCATTTGTTTGAATGAAGCGCTGCCAAACCCCAACGGCTATGACGATGCGACTTGGCCGAATGGAGAATGGCTGGAGATTCACAACAATGGAAACACCACCATCGACGTTCTTGATTGGTATGTGACCAACAAAGCTTCCAAGGTGATGTACTTCAACGAAACAACGATTGTCGATTACGATCCAAACAATTCATCCTCATGGGAGATTGAGCCTGATGAATACATGGTCATTGCCCGCAACGGCATGAGTACTTCTGTGTTCTACCTTGCCAACTCAAATGACATTGTCACACTCTACACCGATGCGGGTGCTAACCTCGATCAAGCGACATGGACCTTCTCGAGCAGCGGCGCTCCTTCCGGAGTGAGCCTCGAGGAAGACGCTGCGAACCCAACAAACGATTGGATTGCAACAAATACGCCAACACCAGGTGGCATCAACACTGGAAGTGGAACTGGTGGACCAACCCTCATCCCATCCGACCTTGTAATCAACGAAGTCATGGCTGATGCGTGGCCGTCTTTTGATGGAGACATGTGGCCAGGTGGCGAATGGATCGAAGTCAAGAACACAGGCAATTCTGACATGGATTTGACCGGATGGAGCATCGAAGATCAGGCTGGCAAAATATTGCCGTTCAACGAATCACACCTCGTTGACGCCACGAGTGCAGGCTACATCATCGCACCGGGCACGACACGAATCATTGCCGTGAATGGCAATGGTGCAAGTATGCTGAATAATGGTGTGGAGATGCTCAACCTCAAATGGCCGAATGGCAGTATTAGTCAGCAAGTCTACTGGACCAACAACCAACCTGGATTTTCACTCGTTGACGACCCTAATTCAGGCTACATGACCTATGCATCTTACCCAACTCCAGGAGCGCCAAATCCTCTACCAATCACTCAGATTGCAATCACGACATCGCCTGTACGCATGACAGAACTCCTATCAAACAGTTCTGCTGATGGCATGCCCTTCCCTGATGGAGAATGGATTGAACTGTTCAATGATGGCACGAGTGACATCGACCTCACAGGCTGGTCCATCATGGATGGCATGGGCAACAGCACCATAATCGAACCATCAACATTGACTTCGAATGAAACACAATCAGGCACAACGATTGAAGCCGATTCGCGCCGAATTGTTGAGTTCACAACAGGGACCGAGTTGTGGAATTTCTACAACCACCTCATGGTTGTCGACGACGTTGGAAATGTCGTGGACGCCGCTTGGTACACAACAGATTATGGCACCAATGTTTCTCTGATTCCTGCAGAAGACCCCAATGACCCATGGACGCCTGCTCCTTGGATGACGCCAGGCCAACCTGAGCCAGGTGCAATCGATAACACTGGGGAAGTCATGTTTTCGGAAATTATGCCTGACGCCGTTGGTAGTGACTCACAACAATGGCCGCTTGGTGAATGGCTTGAAATCAAGAACCATGGTGACCAGGCCATCGATGTTGGTGGTTGGAAATTACAGGCCGCAAGCCGAACATTGACGCTGCACCAATACAACATGCCATTGCAATCCACATCAATGATTGCAGCAGGTGATGTAGCGTTGATCGCCCTCAACGGCACAAGCAGTTTCTACCTCAAACACACCACACCTGATTCCATTGGTTTGGTCGATGCAACAGGTGCCGTCATCGATACAATCTCGTGGTCCTCCACCGTAGAAGGGGAGTCGCTCGTCGCCCCAAACAGCACCCATGCTGGCGCCGGCCCTGATGGAACAGGTGCGGGCGGAGGGACCGATTGGTTACTCTCTGCTTGGACCAGCCCTGGAAAAGTCAATCCAGTATGGCCAGAGTACACCGGGACTGAAAATGTCAGCGTTACCGAAGTTCTCGCTTATTGTAACGATGATTCAATTGAACCCGTAGAAGATTGGATTGAATTTGAAAACACCGGCGACGAAGTGCTCAACCTCAGCCGATGGCGCATCGACACCATCGACCAGGAACGACGATTCATTCGGGCCGATGCCATGTGGAACTCGACGGAAAACTGGGAGGCAACCCATGTACAACCCGGCGCTCGTGCTGTCTTCTTGATGGACAAATCGATTCTTACCGGCGTAGGTGATTCTTTCACCCTTTCCAATCCGGATGGCATGCCGATTACAACCGTTCAGTGGAGCATCGTCAGTGACTGCCAAACGATGATGCCGGGCGAGACACCAGATGCTTCTTGGGTCCACACCATGTGGCCGACACCCGGAAGTGCAGAGCCAGATCCCTCCCAATTCGCTCAACTTGACGAGATCAAATTTACACGATTGATGAGGGAGGGCTACACCTCAATTTCATCGAATACAGAGTTCTTTGAAGTAACCAACATGGGCGATAACATCGCCTACCTCAACGGTTGGAGTTTGACCGTCGTCACCTCAGGTGGACCATCCACACACACCTTTGGCGACCTCACCATCCCTGCCATGAGCGCCGTCATTTTTGCAGCAGATCCAAACGGTTTGAGTGTCTACGAAGACGGCACGATTTTTGGCTTCGCTTCCAGTTTCAATGAGGCACCAACTCTGCCTGATGACGGAGCTGCTCTGCACATCATGGACCCTGCTGGCGGTCTTGCTGACACGGTTGTTTACGGAAATGGACCCGTCGATGTCGATGGTTGGAGTGGCATCAGTCTGGTTGAACCGGTCGCAGGAATCAACCTCATCATTTACCATCGTGGCGATGGATGTGGACAACTCGCAGACACCGACCAAGTATCAGATTGGCATGAACGCTGGGGCCGATTAGGAGGCAGTACCTTTTGTGAAGATCAAGAGTTCTCTGGCGAATCAATTGTCACCCCGTTGATTGGGCCAACGCATGGCCTCTTGGATGTGCTCGATTGGATTGAAGAAGCGACAACAAGCCTGCACCTTCACGTCTACCAACTCTCGGAACCTCGACTCGTTCAAGCCATGATTGACGCACAGGAACGAGGTGTCGATGTCACTGTGGTGCTTGACGCAGGATCTCAAGGATTCTGGTCAGACTTCGATATGATGAGCCAATATGGAATGGCAAGTGAACTCGTCAAAGCAGGCGTCACGACGTATTGGTTTGGTGACGGTGGTGTTGAGCCATACGCCTATATTCACAGTAAAGTCGCTGTTCGAGACGGTACAAGCGTTTGGATTTCATCAGGAAATTGGAAGGCACCATCGATGCCAGCACCAGGCGTTCGTGGCAACGTCGATTGGGGCGTGCTCATCGACAATGTTGAGCTTGCTGGCATTGTCTTAGAGCAAATGGCATTCGACGAAGAACCACTTCGTCAGCACATCTCACCTGCTTCTGCATCGGATGCTCCTAACGGTTGGACCATGCCGATTGCTGAAGCTGTTGATGGGCCACGCGCTCCATCAATTACTGCAACTGTAAATGGCGAATTGTTGACTTGCCCTGATAATTGCATTCATGGGCTCGTGGATCTGATCGAGAGTGCAGATGCTGAATTGCTCCTTTCCTTGCAATACCTCGATATGGATTGGTCTTGGGGATGGGGAGATAATCCAATCTTTAACGCACTCAAAGAATCTGCTGAAAGCGGGGTCGCCGTTCGATTAATCATCAATGGTGCTTACCTCGATCAAGATGTTCAGGATGTTGTCGATACCTTCAACGAAGTTTGGAATTCCAGCGATGGACTTGATGTGGCAGCCATTGTGATGAGCGAAGATGATAACGTTACGAAACTTCACAACAAGGGACTGATTATCGATCAAGAAACTGTTCTCGTATCTTCGATTAACTGGGGCGACTCAGCGGTGAATCGTAACCGAGAAATGGGACTTGTGATGACTTCGACCGAGGTTGCAACCCATTATCGAGAAGCATGGTTCAACGATTGGATGCGACTGGACAACGTCACCGACACCGATCAAGATGGACTGCCTGATGTTTGGGAGGTTCCAAATGGATTGAATCGGACAACCCGAACACTTCCCGGTCCGAACATGCTGGAAGGCCTCTATGATGCAGACCAAGACGGTATTACGAACGAAGATGAGTACACACTTGGCAGCCACCCGACAAAAGCGGACACTGACGGCGATTGTATCCCGGATGGCATCGAAGTTGCTTGGGCTCAAGCAACTGCGCTCGACCCATCAGTGGAAGATGTATCTCCACGTGATGCGCTGACCCTAGCTGATGCAGACGGCGATGGAGTCAACGAAGCTGACGCACTGGGTTGTGACTTAGGCGGCATTGAACAAGACGACTCGTCTCTACCCGTCGACAATGCTACGCTTGATGACGATAACGATGGTGTCTACAATTCAGCAGACAAGTGCCCGGATACCTTGCCAACAAACCCTGTCAATGTTGAGGGTTGCTCTGCTGAACAACGCTTAGCTCAGTCAACACCCAGTGGTGGCGAAGAGAGCAACCTTGGTTCAGGATTGATGTTGGCCCTCATGATTGTGGGGGTCATTCTCGCCATTGGTGCGTTCATGGTGCTGCGGAATATCGAACAAGAAGCCGAGAATGCTAAGGATTTGATCACGCTTGACGCAGCCCATCATGATGCGCTCATTGCAGAACCTGTCGATGCACAAAACTGGCAAACACCAGTGCTTGATGGAACCGGAGATGCTCCGGCGGCAGATGCTCTCTCAATCAGTGCCTCTGATCTGGCACGCGTCCCTGGATGGGACGAAGCAATGGTCCGCAGTTATCTCGACCAAGGCTGGACAATGGACCAACTTGTGGAATACTACCAAGAACAGGTCAAAGCACATGCTGATGAGTCACAAGATTGACAAGGGACCTCATGGCATTCTAAACCATGCGAGCAGTCTCTTCGACAAGTAACCCAGTTCTCTCCAACAACTTTTGGAGCAACATACCCGGCTATGAAACAATGTCCTATGAGGGGACAATGCAGAAAATCGGTGTTTTGTTTGGAATCACAATCCTGACCGCCCTTGTGACTGTTTCACTTGGCGCATCTGGAAATTACGGAGCCATGTTCCTTCTCACTGGACTTGGTGGCATTGGTGGCCTCATCACTGTGCTTGTGATGGTGTTTACTCGTCCAAAGAATCCCGCACCTGGTGCGATCATTTACGCAGTATTCGAAGGCATGTTCCTCGGAGGAGTGTCTTATGCTTATGAGGGCGCTTACTCTGGTATCGTCTTGCAAGCAGGCTTAGGCACCGTCTGCATTATCGGCGTCATGTACTTCCTTTGGTCTGCAAAAATCATCAAGGCAACACCAGCATTCCAAGCGGTTGTCATCAGCCTTACCATGGCCATTTTTGTATTGTACATGATCTCACTCGTCCTGTCATTGTTTACTCCAATTGGCGTTCCATTCCTTCACTCCTCTGGACCGATTGGGATTCTTGTGACGCTGTTCATCCTTGGCGTTGCATCGCTCAACCTCATTCTGGATTTCCACTTTATCGAGCGTGGCATCAGCAATCATTCACCCAAAACTGGTGAATGGTGGGCTGCATTTGGATTACTGATCACTGTGATTTGGGTGTATATTGAAATGCTGCGACTTCTCTCCA